>AMGN01000059.1 GCA_000309865.1 Methanobacterium sp. Maddingley MBC34
ATATAAGCCTCCAAATAACTGGATTTTATCCGTACATAACTCCAGCTTCTTTTCGAATTTCTTCGTCACGTTCCATGCCGATGATCTTATCCACGGCGTCCAGGAAGTCGTTCATGACCACAATGGGTCTTTCTTCCCTTATGGCGAACATACCTGCCTCGGTGCAGATGGCTTTAAGATCAGCTCCAGAAGCACCTTCACTGAGGGTGGAAACCAGTTCTATGTCCACATCTTCTTCTAAAGTCATTTTTTTAGTGTGGATCTTGAGTATTTCTCTCCTACCCTCCTCGTTGGGTATGGGTACTTCTATGAAACGGTCAAATCTTCCGGGTCGTAGTAGAGCAGGGTCCAGGATATCGGGTCGGTTGGTGGCAGCAACGATCCCCACATCTCCCCTTCCTTCAAATCCGTCCATTTCTGCTAAAAGCTGCATGAGTGTTCTTTGAACCTCACGGTCACCGCTGGTGGAACTTTTAAGTCTCTTAGCGGCAATGGCATCTATTTCATCTATGAATATTATGCTGGGGGATTTTTCCTTGGCCAGTTCAAAGACACCACGCACCAGTCGGGCTCCTTCTCCAATATATTTTTTTACGAATTCAGAGGCCACGATTTTTATAAAGGTGGCGTTGGTTTCATGGGCCACGGCTTTGGCCAGTAAAGTTTTTCCAGTACCAGGAGGTCCATAAAGGAGCACGCCTTTTGGTGGTTCTATTCCGATCTTGGTGAATAGTTCTGGTTTTTTAAGTGGTAATTCAACGGTCTCTTTGATCTCCACGATCTGTTCTTCGAGTCCGCCTATCTTTGCGTAACTTACATTAGGTTTTTCTTCAACTTCCATACCAGTTACGAGTGGATCTTTTTCAGATGGTAAAACACTGACAATGCTGAATGTCTGCTGGTTAAGGGCCACACGGGCTCCGGGTTCCAGTGACTTCTCATCCAAGAAACGTGAATAGCCAATTACAAAGTGGGGGCCGGTACTACTTTTTACCACTACTTTACCTTCATCTAAAACTTCAGTTACAGTGGCAATTACCAGTGGTGGTGATCTGAACCTTTCGATTTCCCCGCGGAGGGATTTTACTTCACGGTCCAGTCGCATCTTCTCATTTTCAATCAGAAGCTTGTCTTTTTCAAGTTTTCTGACCTTCCACATCAGATTTCTTTTGGTCTTGGCATTATCCTCTTTAAGGATTTTTATCTCTTTTTTAAGGTCTTCTATCTTTTTTAAGATGTTTTGTGATGTTTTTTCCATCTTACAAGTTCACTCCTCATTAGGTTGGTGAAAAATAATATCAGCTTATATTGATATTGTTTATTGGGTTTATTGTCCCTAATAATATTTAAGTATTGAGGTGTTCTAAGTATATACCAATTAAACTATAAGGATTACCAATTAAAACTAAAGGGATCATCATGAGATGTGAGATATGCGGAAAAAAGGTTATTGGAAAGCCAGTCAGAACTAAAATCGAAAATTCAATTATGTTAACCTGTAATGATTGTTCAAAATTTGGCAAAGTACAGAGAGAACCCCCAAAACCCCAGCGTGGTCCTGGTAGCAGGGCACCTGCAGGGAGAAGACGATCATTTAGATCTCAGGAACCAACCCATGAAGTTATTGAGGAGTACCAAACGGTAATCAGGAAAGCCCGGGAGAAAAAGGGATGGTCCCGGGAAGATCTGGGTGAAAAGATATATGAGAAGGTGTCAGTTATACACCGACTGGAATCAGGGAAAATGGTTCCTGATCTGAAGCTGGCACGGAAACTGGAACGAACCTTAAAGGTAACTCTCCTGGAAAAAACAGAACAAGCACAAATGGATGATTTGGGCGGTGCACACATGCGAAAAGCCACCATTGGTGATATTGCCCGGATCAAAAAGGGTTGATATGTTAAGGTAGTTTTATAATTCCCTTAACTTACCTTTTTTAGTTTAAATATTTTGAACTGATTGTAATAAATAAACTCTTTTAAAAAAGTTTTGTATCTAAAAGTGGTTTTTTCTATCCAAATTAAACTTTTTTTAAAGATATTATTAATTTTTTTTATTTTTTTCTTGGTTTTGTCACATTTTTTTGCTTTTTGGCAGAATAATACCCTTTGAGTGGGGGAAGGGTGCTGAAAATTTTTTTCAGTTTTTCCCACTGAGGATACTCCTTGCTTATAACCACTATATGTGCAGGGGGATGTATTTTTCTTATCTGGAGAATACTACGTGTTGCATCTTCTTGAACTGATACTAAAACAGCGATTTTAGATGTTGATCTTAATTTAGCATTTAATATACTCTTGGCATACTTATCCGCCAGTGTATTGTCAATAATCTTGGGGGTTCCGTTGATATTGAGCCCTGCATGTCGCTCAATATCTGCCAGACTGTTAAGAATTTTAGTCTGATTTTCAGCACGAATAAGTATCAAAGTCATGGGTTATCTCCTTTTTTTAAGGAACGAACTGATTAATGTGCTGCGGAATAATACCAGAATTATCAGTATCAATCCAATTGCAGTCTGTATGCTTCCTACAATATCCAGTAGTGATGTGCTTATAGGCAGATTCCATGGAGGGGAAGTTCGGCCGTTGGGAAGGGGTTTGTAGTAAACTCCCACAGATCGGGTGCTTTCTACGATGTTTATATCCTTGGGCTCAATGTAATTCACCCCAACCAGGTTTCCATTATCTATGGCATTGTTGATGGTACTGGCTATTTTCGCACTGCTGTAACCATTTTTCTTAACGGCATACTGAACAAGCTCGCCGGTGGTTTCACTAACACCCGGGGCGTCAGTTCCGTATACTGAAACAGATGTACTGTTACCGGTGACAGTTATTTTTTCAATAAGCGCATCTGTAGCGGAAATGGTTTTAAGTGCAGTTCCATCATAAGGACATGTCTGGTAATTCTCTGCTGCCGGGTATCCAATGCTCCACCCACATGTAGGACATTCTTTAGAATATGGTTGATCCATGGGATAACCGGTTGTGTTCAGCTTGGCAGGGGTAAACATGTCTCCGGTGGTTAGGGAAGATACCAGGTTATTTCCTCCTCCACCATATTTTTCTCCAGCGTCATTGGCTACTTCTGCCATTGCTGTACCTAATATCTCAGTGGCAGGATATCCATCACGAATCATTTTACCAATGTTAATCGCGGTTTCCTGGCGTACAGCTTCGGCTGTTCCGTACAGTGGATTACCTTCAGTGTTACGCAAGTGTATTATGGCTCCCTTAGTTCCAGCTGGAAGAGTAGCCACCCCATCTGAGGCATGAGGTGTGACGGTGATGGTGCCATCACCAGCCACGGTCACTACATAAACATCATAGGATCCTCCTACTGCAGCTCCCTGTGTCGCACTTCCCACCATCACCCTGATACCAGAATAACTATTGGCGGCATTAGCGGCAGTACTGGGTGTAGCTCCACTTTCCAGTGATGTTAAGGTACTAGTGATAGCTTTCAGTCGTTCGGTTGAATTACCTTCTCCTCCTGAGAGAACTGAAAAATGTTTTTCCTTGGACAAAATGAAGGTGGACTGGAACATGTTATCTGCAAATGACATACTCCCTGCTGCAGCTCCATTGGGATCGGCTCCTGTGGGGTCAGTGATGACCACTATGTTACAAGTGGCTGATGAGGTGTTAACTAGTAAAGCTACAGTTACCAGAAACACCATAATTGTTTTTAAACGTTTATCAATCATCTTTACTTCACCTAACTAGAAGTTCCGTTTACTCTCACTGTGGAAAAGTCTTCAATGACGTTAACGGTTACTATTCCAGTATTCTTGTCTATTTGTACATCAGCAGCTTTTATGGGTGTTAATGTTGTTCCTGGAATTGTGGAAAGCATTGCTGCTTGACGAGCATTTTCCAAGGCTTCATTCAAGGGAACCTTTCGTTTGCTGGTTATGAGAGTATCTCCCTGGATATAACTCCCACTTCTGAAACCCACATTTGCAATGTTAGTTTTTATGGAGTCACTGGGTACGATATCATTACCCTTTACTATAACACCTGATATTGCAACTCCATCTTCTGTGCCATTCGATGAAGCATAGGACATATAGGACATCAATCTCCCAGAAGTGATAAGAATAAATGCCAACATCAGAATAATCAGGGTATCTCTTCTTACCTTTATGAACATGTTTTTTTCACCTGCTATTTTTTTCACTTGTTGTCAATTAGAGTACTTTTTGTAAATCTATCAAATATCATGTGAATCTATTAAAATTCTAATATTTTCTTTATATTTAACTGCAGCTTCACCAATGCATACTACTGCATCTGCATCACATTCTAATCCTTTTTTAAGGCCTTCAACTACCTGTTCTTCGGTGGCTCCCAGAGTCCCTTCACGGAATTTCTCAGGTTCTACAGAGGGCATTATGATCTTTTCCGATGAAATATATTTTTCTGCAGCCAACCGAGAGTAGTAAGATGAAGGTATAATGAAGTCAGCGTTGCCAATGGCGCGCTCCATAATATCCTTGTCTCCGTTTTCCCCGGATTCAGATGAGATGGTTATAACTACTGCTAGTTTATCATAGGTTTTATGAAGTTCTCTGAGTACTGTTTCAACTCCCGAGGGATTATGAGCATAATCTACTATCAAATCCAGATTTTTACTTTTATAAATGTATTCTAAACGTCCTGGAACTCCTTTAAATGTTATAAGATATTTTTTAATGTCTTCCAGAGGTATTTTCAATAATTCATGGGCAACGGCAATGGCTCCCAGGGCATTGTAAACATTGTGCAGTCCGGTAATGCCCATTTCCATTTCAATCTTTTTATGGGAAGTTTGCAGGATGAAACTGTTACCTTTGATATTTGTGGCTAGGTAATCAGGGATAGGGCGTTTTAAACCACACTGGCAATCATAATACCCTACTCCAGAGAGTGTTTCTTTCAGGGTGATCTCTTCCCCACACCAGCATTTTTTCTTACTTTCACCCTGAGGTTCATGTTCAACTCCAAAGGTTACCACTTTTCCTTGATAGTTCATCTTGGAAATAAGACCCCATATGACTGGATCATCCCCATTAACCACCACAGTTTTACCCCTGAGCTCTTCTAAGAGTTCACCCTTAATGCGGCTGTAATGCCTGAAGTCATGCCCGTTGTTCAGGTGATCAGGGTTTATGTTGGTAATAACCCCGCAGGAAGGATGACAACGATCCAGTATAAACTTCAAATCTCCTTTATTACCTTCTGTACCAGTTTCCACCACAGCAATATCGCCATCCAATCTGCACTGTAAGGGTGGGATGTAGTCAACATTACCTTGAAGAGTCATGAATCCATGTTCTGTAGGTTTAAATCCAGTATTATAACAGAAATGCTTCAGGAGGGTGGTGGTGGTAGTTTTACCATTGGTTCCAGTGATACAGATCACTGGTTTATCAGGGGTAATCTGCTCTAAAAGATCATCTACTTCCATTAGTTGCGCCCCGCTGTCTTCAATCTTTTGGAACAACTTCGAAGTTCTCTTGAGGCTGGGCGGGGGGATTATATAATCGGATGAGTTAAAAAACGATTCAGGATGTTCGTTCAGGTAAATTTGGGTGTTATAATCCGTTAAAGTATAAATAAATGGGCAATTATTGGAATTATGGATGTCCGTGCATATTACATGATGACCGTGATCCATCAGGACTCTGGCAACCAGGTTACCCACAACGCCACAGACACCGATAACTCCATAGTTTTCCATTCTTTTTTGAGGAATTTTTTCCGCCTCAGATGAATGCTTGTCCATATCCGTACTCATTTTATTTAACACCGACTTGTTTCTATTATTTCTTTTCACGTACCAGTTAATACGTCTTATCATCTGATCTGTTGATTAAAGAGGTAATCCTGTCTTGAATATAGTAATTTCAGGCTGTAATTTGTTAATATTGTATCTGGAATCAAAGATGTTCAACTGGTTATTTTGGAATTATTCCGTTAATGGTATTTGATTTTCAGTTTTATAGGAATTTATCAAGGCTATTTTTATTATTTGACCTTAATATATTCATTTATATTAATAGGATGAACAGCAACTATTACTTTTTTTCAGAGCAAATAGAATATCAAAGATTTAAGATCATGATCAAATTGAAATAAATTAATGGATTCAAATAATTATTGAGATTATTAAGATTGATGATTAGAAACATTAATTATTATGGGTTTAACTAGTTAAAACTATTAAGACAATGATTATTCTAGAGTTATACCTTTTAAAACATTTGATGCAGGGTCCATACCCTGAGCACCGATAAGAAGTATAGTATCGTTATTATGAGCTGTTTTTAAAGCTTTTTTTAATGCATCTACCAAAGTTTTATAATGGGTGTAATTGATTCCTTCCTTTTGCAGTACATCTATAAATACCTTTTTCTCAGATGGTTTAACCCAGTTAGCATCATCCACCACATCCTGACTACTGGTCAATATCAGGTTACAGTTGAGCTTTTTAATAGAATTAGCAACAGCTTGGGCATTTAATTTGTTAAGGGAGTTCCCTCTGGAGCCTCTGATGGCGCAAACAAGGTGAAGCTTTCCTGATGTTAGTTCGGCAGCACTTTGTATAGTGGCTTTTATTCCCTGGGGATTGTGGGCGAAGTCATCGATGATAAGAGGTTCAGCTCCCAGCACAGTGAACCTACGTTTTAATGGCTGGTAATATTTCACAGCTTTTTTTACGGTTTCTACTTTAATTTTGAGAGCAAGAGCGGTGCTCACCGCTGCAAGGGTGTTCTGGATGAAATGAAGACTTTTAAATGGAAGATCTTCCAAAGGGATGAGTAGTTTTCCTTCATGAAATATCCCTTCATCCCTGAATTCAACACTGGTTCCTGAGCCGTAGAATATAACTTTTGAATCTGGCAGAACCAGACTCTGCATATTACGTATCAATGGATCATCATGATTTAAGACCACAAAATCACCTTTGAATCCTTTTAATGCACCTGAAATTTCTTTTGATGCTTCTTCAAGTGAATTAACCAGGCTGATGTGGTCCATGGCAACATTGGTAAGAACCACTACTTGTGGCTGGATGGCACTGGTCATGAGATGGGCATGGTCCTCCATGTTCCGGTTATCCCATCCCTGAACCTCTGAAACCTCCAGGACAACGGCATCCATGTTTCCATTAAACTCAGCAATCTGTTTGGCTACCATGGGGTCTATCAGGGTGTTAAACTCTGATTCTGAATCAGTGTTGGTGTGAGCAGTGTATCCTGCTTCAGTAAGAATGGTGTGTATCATGTGGGTGGTAGTGGATTTGCCATTAGTCCCGGTTACTACTATCCTCAGAGTATCTGGGGCGTACGTGTCAAGAGCCCAGCTAATGGCGAAAGCATTAATCAATTCGATTTTTTCAGTTAAAATAAGTGGAAAATTAAGTTTTTGGGCGGTTTTAATGGCGTCTCCACGGGCATCCTGGGTAATCACACATGAAGCACCTTTACTTGATGCTATTTTCACACCTGTTTCATCAATCCAGTGCCTAACTACTGCGTCACCTTTTCTGGTATCCTTTAAAATATTGAATATGCCGTTCATAATCTGGTTAGTACCAATTAATTCTCCCTGGCATTTTTTAGCCAGTTCTGAGGTGGTAAGTTGTTTCATTGTATATTCCCATTCTTAAATTATATTTTCATTGGTTAAAATCATGTAATTCTCTAGAATCTCGATTTTTTTGTTAATTTAGGCTAGATTTAACTTTATTTCCATCAACTACATGCAAAACTGTTAGTATGGATATTTAAGACTAAAGTATGAATTGGTAGGTTAAAATGGTCATTACACAAATTATCAGGGTAATTGACCAGTAAAGGAATATTATCTTTTTTTCGGAGAGTCCTTTGTAATTTAAGGTGTGATGTAAAGGTTCAACTGGTAACTTTATGATATGTGACCGGTGCATGAGGCTGACAATTACAGAAATGATTGGTATGGCCAGGGCAATAACTGCAAAGTAGATAACATCTCCCAGAAAACCGGCAGTAATGTATCCGGCTCCCAGTGCAAAGGAACCGGTATCCCCCATGATTATACTTGCAGGATAACGGTTGAAAACTAAAAAACCAGCTGAAACTCCAGTTAAAATTGCAAAAGGAATTGCTGCAGTGGGATTTCCGGAGATAATTGAAAAAATGGCACATGAAGCAGATGCAATGGTTATTATACCTGCGGCCAGTCCGTCCATTCCATCAATAAGGTTCACTGAGTTAATGGAACCTATAATACCAAAGATCACCACGGGAATTATGAAGATTCCTGCTTCAAATCCTAAAACCGTGCTGCTAACTGCGCCAGTGACCACTAGAAAAATTCCGATGACGATCTGGGCCAGTATTTTATCTCTTTCTTTCCCTTCAGTTTTGATGGGTGTTTCTCCAGTGATTTCAACTTTTCCTTCCCCTAATAAATCAGGAAGATCACTCCTAGCCTTTTCTGTTGCAACTCGGGCTTCTTCACCGGGTTTAAGGGTTAAACGGCCTATGGTTATTGGATTGGTGGAAATGTTTCGTGCCACTTTCTGCACTTCTTTTATCTTCAGTCCTAAAAGGTCATCCAGCAGTCCCACTAATCCTGCACTTAACATGATCATAACGGTAAGGACCAGATTTTTTTCATTAAAATAAACTGCTGCTGCCAGTGCTGCCCCTAGGAGCATGGCAAGGCCCCCCATGGTGGGAGTGCCGGTTTTATGTTTGTGTTCGGTAACTATGGGACTGTCAGTCACATCCGCATCCTTCAGTATCTTACGAACGAAGTAAGTGAAGAATATCGTAGCTAGAAATGTTAAAATAAATGTTAAAATCAGTGTCTCTGTATTGCTCAATGTACCACCTTATAATGACCTCATAACTATGAATATTATATCATGAATTTCAAAGAACTGTATTTTTCTTAAATATGAATTTCTTAAATATGAATTTTCTAAATATGATGCCCTATAACAATCATATCAATGCTAATTTTTATGCAAATTATTAAATTGTAATATATGTGGATGTCCCTTTTTAAAGATTACTTGTATTTAAGCAGCCTATTTATTATAACTTTTTCTGGGATTATTATTTTAAAGTAATTGAAATCATTAATCATAAGTTTAACAAATAAACCATTCAGATACAGTTCATATTGTTAAAAAATCGTTTTGATCTACTAATTGATTAATCATTAAATTTTATTTTTATCATTGGATTTTCCCAAGTCCAAATTAAGTTTTCTAGCAGTTTTAAGGGCATTTTCAGCATCTTTGCCCCGGATAGTTATTCGTTGATGGTTTTTTGGACCGTGAATTATCCAGCTATTTTCTCCCTGAAATTCCCTGAATTGGTAACTGTTACGTTCACTGGGATAGTCTCCCACTGGTATTTCCATGGCTGAATAATCTTTCATTCTTTTAACCACTTGATCAGCACTCCAGGAGCCAGTGGCCATGTCTACCATTTCTTGTAATGGGTATATGTCACATGAAGCTGCACTCAGGTAACGGGTCCCGCTGGGTCTGGTGTTTATCTCCAGTACAAATGTTTCGTTATCTGCCCTGTTTAATATTAGATCCATGTCTGATGTGCCCTCAACACCCATGATTTCCGCTATATCCTGGGCAATCATTCTGATGGTATGATTGAGTTCATGGGTATCTACATTTTCCACATTAAGTGGTGCTTTTTTTATTTTATGCAGGGGGTGGATGCAGTCAAGGGTTGTTCTGCCTTTATAAACTGGAACCAGGGGAACAGAATGGCCTTTCCATCTTAAAATTTCCACGGATATTTCAATTCCATCTAAAAATCTTTCAGCCAGGGCACTCTTATATTGTTCCAGGTAAGCTTGCACATCATCTTGGGATAATGCAATTTTAATGTCTTTACCACCCTGTCCCTGTGCCTGTTTAAGAACCATGGGAAATTCATTTAACTCTTGTTCCTGGTCCGAGCTGATTAAACTGTATTCTGGGGTTTTAATATTATTTTCCACCAGAAATTTTTTGGTTTTTATTTTATCCCCTGAAATTGAAACAGCATTGGGGGGTGATGCTACCACTGGCAAACCGTAATCTCTTTCTAATTCCTCCTTAAGCAAAGCCACCTCAAAAAGAGGACCATCAATCCCTATAAGTGGGACTACTCCATCCACATCTTCTTTAATGGCGATATCTTTAGGATGATCCATCCCACGTGGAACAATGTAATGAGAATCAGCCAGGCTCAGATTTGGTGATTCAGGGTTTGATTCCGTGAGAACTGTGCTTATTCCCTTATTTTTGGTGTACAGGGCCACATCGTCGAATAGACGGGCCCCAATAAACAGTAATTTCATTTTTATGGCCTATTTTTAGTTTTATATAATTTTATATTTAATTCATATAAAATAGAGTTATGTAAATTCAATGGTTTTTTGGAGATTTTAGATTATTAATATTGTTTTATTATTTTTAGGGTTGTGGATTCCAAATAATAAAATTAAATTTTTGTTACATATGATACTTTATTGTTAATTATTATCAATAATTCCTTGTGAAACTGGTTTTTAGAATGTTATTTTTTTTAAACTGTCATACTGCTTAATATTTAGAATATCTAAAAGGTTTAAAATATCAAAAGGTAATAAAACATTAAAAGGTTTTTAGTATAAGATTGAACAACTTTAAAACATAATTTAAGCTTTCCTGGATTTTAGGGGAGACTTCACAGATTAAATCCATATTTTCAGGTTGTATTCCCAGTAACAGGATTTCTGCAGGGGTAGTTGATTCCAGATATTTTATTAAAAAGGATAAGGGCATGGCATGGGTGGATATGCTGTAGTTTGCAATTTCTTCTTTAGTCACTAACTTTATGTGACCTGGGGGTTCATTCATTTCCACGGCATCTAAAAGGATAACATGGCTGGGTGTTTCTCTTTTTATGGCGCCAGTGAAATTTTCCGGCACGGTTTTCCCGTCAAAAACAGTGATATTTTTGTTTTTAAGGTTTGCTAGTTTTTGGGCCAGAATAGATCCCAAACCATCATCACCCCTCATTTCATTCCCAATTCCCAGTATCACTATTTTCTCTGGATTTTTAAGAAAATGTTTCAATTGATGCTCTAAGAGTATCTAACCCACCTCCCATTGAATATTTTAATTTTAAAATTATTTTATCTCCTTTTTCCACATTTAACTTGTTAGTGGGAACTAAAAGAGGCGGATTCAGCATGGGTGTTGGTCCGCAGATAAAATTAGGTGTTAAAAGGGTGAATGTTGTGATTTTGATGCCTGAAACTTTTCCTTCATTGTTAATTGGAACAATAATACTGTAATCAATTTCAGGGTTAATACGTTTTTTAAAATCAATTTTATCATATATGATAAGTTTGCTCATTAATTTGTGGTGTGGAACTTCCCCTTCATGGTAACAGGTATGGGCAATATCTATATCCAGAGCTTCCAGTCCGTTAAACACCCCACAGGGAATAACATTCCCATCTTTTTTCAGATATTTTCGCACAGCATTAATTACTGGAACCTGGTCTTCATCGATTAGAGCAGTGTCCATCATTTCACAGATTATAAGATCTGCCTTTTCAGGAAAAGAAATTGTTTTTGCATCTTTTACCATTATGGAAACGTTATTAAATGAGCTAAGATTCTTTTGGGCGATCTGGGCTGTAAAAGGATCTTTTTCCACAGCGTATACAAAAAGAGATAGTGGGGCAGCCCAGGAGCTTAATACTCCTGAACCTGTCCCTAGATCGTATATAATCCCTTTGGATTTTTCATGTATTGCTTCGTAAAATGCCATCAGCCGCTCGGTATCTGATAGCAAGTTTTGTTGATAGGACGTAATTTTCATCCTGTTTATCTTGTAGGAAGTGTATTATTATTTTTTTGTCTAGTTTTGTCCGCTGGCGGTACTGGTTAATTTAACGTGTTCTACTCCTTTGAGCCTCATGATCTTTTCGGTAAGGTCACGGATGTATTTGACGTCTCCTTTAACTACTACTACTTCCAGGCAGTGTTTTTCGGTCATGTGAACGTGCATAACAGCGTTGATGTATTCTCGGAAATCATGCTGGATGTCAGTAAGGTCTTCCATAACTCCAGTGTAGTGGTGGTCGTAGATAACGGCAATGATTCCTATACGGTCACCTTCCATTTCTTTCATCCACTGGTATCGGACGATGTAATCTTTTAATGCGTCTCTGATACCTTTAGATCGGGATTGGTATCCTCTGTCTTTTAATACTTCGTCGAACTCGTTTAACAACTTTTTGGGTAACGACATGCTTATTCTCATCAAATTGGATCCCTCCGGATATTTAATATTATATTACAGTTTTATGGTATTTAAATGTTGCAAGTTACTTCAAATATTGTTCACTGCCAACAATTTTTGATAGCAAAACATGAACATTTTTTTGTTAAATATAATAAATCTTGATATATAAACTTTGGCATAAATCTTAATAACTTCATACTAGGATGGGAATGGTTTTATGAATTATCCTAATTATAAAACATTAGGGGCCTGGTTCAACTGGTTGTTTTTGTTCTTATGTTTTTTCTTAGTTTTGGCAGTAATTTTTCTTAGTTTTGGCTGTAAAATTAATAAGAGGGAAACTTGTTTTGCAACTTTTATTAATGTAACTTTTATTAATGTAATAGCTTTATTTTCTTGAATGTAGACTATTTGGCTAATTTCATACAAAACTTTTTAACCCCTTCCAATAACAGTACAACTCCCTTCCTAGTCATTTTTCATTAATTCAAATTTATGTTAAATTTATCTTTCTTTTAAATAGGCCATACTAAACTTTACTAATAATGTGGGGCAATAAATATAAACTGAGTTAAAAATGATGATGATTGTGATGTTTTTATAAATGGTGATAAAATGAAAGTTAAAGAGGCAATGAACCAAGATGTTATAACCATAACTTCCAGTACTCGTCCACCAGAAGCCTTTCAAAAGATGTACAAGGAAGGAGTGCGAAGGCTTTTTGTTATGGATGATGATGGTGAACCTGTGGGTGTGGTTTCTTATTCAGATCTTATTGGAGTTCTGGGGACCATCAAACCTTCAGCCAAAGATGTAGTTTCACTCCAAATCACTGACATAATGTCCAAAGAAGTCATCACCATTTCTGCCGATGATGGAATAGAAGATGCAGCTAACCTAATGCTACGAGCTGACATATCTGGTTTACTGGTACTTGAAGATGATAAACCGGTGGGAGTAATTACCAAAACAGATATCTGCAGGATGGTGGCAGCAGAACTGTTAATACCCAGTTAAAACAGTCCCTTTCTTATTTTAACTTTAATCTCCTTTCTTATTCTCAATTTATCATATTTTTAAATTTCATGTAATTTCAATGGAAATTAAAAATCCGTTGAGAATTTTTGAAAATCAAGTATTTTAAAAATAAGATGGATGTTGAGTAAAATAATTATCGTAAAATAAGGAAAAAGTGCGGCTGCCGGGATTTGAACCCGGGTCGTAGGCTTGGAAGGCCCAAGTCCTAACCAGACTAGACTACAACCGCAATGCGGCGTCCGGGATTTGAACCCGGGTCGCTGGCGTGGCAGGCCAGTGTCTTAACCAGGCTGGACTAACGCCGCATACCGTGATTTTTCCGTTCATCTTATTTATATGTTTAGGTTTTCAACTGTATTCTATTGAAGTTATTAGTGGGTGTTAACTTAAGGAAATATAATGGGGGAGTTAAATTTAACTTAAAATGCTTATTAAATGGAGGATTATAATTTATTTATTAATAAAATTGTTTATATCATATTAAACATACCAGAACTATTTTATAAGTTGATAAAAACTAAATAAATTGTTGAAATAAAAAATTAACCATTAAAATTGGGTAAATGAGGTTAATAATGAGAAAAAATAAAAATTAACAAATATAATTCATTTTATATCCTCTTTAATTATTTTTTTTATCTTTTAATGTATTTTATAATCATAAAATTAATAAATAATTTAGTTATAAGGTAAAATTCATTTTTTAGATTTGATTGGGTATTGTTTCAGTATTTATGGGTGTTAAATTATTGTTTTGATCTTGTTGGGTTTGTTGGAATTATACAGTCCTTTCACTATATCAGTCCTTTCAGTGCATTTGTTTCTTCCACTTATTAACCCGGTTTTCAATCAGGTTCCGGTTGATTAACTTATGGTGATGTTGTATGTAACATGTGGAATGTATCGGCACATCAAAAAGTATTAGTAGAAATAAATTTGGGATAATTAAGGTTAAATATTAATTCTTAAGATTACAATAGTAAACATGGAGGGATGAAACTGTATAAAAAAATATTACTCCCCACTGATGGCTCAGAATATTCTGAAAAAGCTGGAGAATATGCAATATGGATTGCTGATAAGAGTATTTCCCAGATAATTGTCTTAAATGTAGTTGACACCTCTTATTTGAGATCTATACCTCAGCAAGATCTAGAATTGAGCTTGGAAGAACAATTCAAGGCAGAGGGGAACATAGCAGTTAAAAAATTTTCTGAAAAGCTTGAAGAAAGTCAATGTGATGGCACATGTAAAAACGTTCAGTTTATTTCACTTATTAAAAAGGGTAAGCCTGCTGATGAAATATTAAAAATCATTAAAGAAGAAGAGATCGATCTGGTGGTAATTGGAGCTTCAGGTAAACATGGATTAAACCGATTATATCCCGGAAGTGTCACCGAAAGAGTGGTGAGATCTGCCAACTGTCCTGTTTTAGTGGTAAAGTGATTTTTTTCACATAACTACCTATTTTTTTTAGAATTTTTTTAAAGCAACATAAAACACATATATTTTGAATCGTAGGGCAACATTAAAATCATCTAGTTAGATGTACTAAGCAAATTTAAATTTAATTAACCTTTAAAAACAATAAACTAAACTAATTAATGTTCAAACACTTATTAAACGATTTTAACTCTTTTCTAATAGGCTTTACTTCATTTGAATTTATTATTTATCTGCCGTAATCTTTATATTGTAGATATTTCTATCAATACAAGTTGAATTAGGAATGTCTCTTAAAAGTCATGATGTGGCTTAAATATGTTTATTAATAATCCCTATTCGCTTAATGGATAATTTATAGTTCTAAAAATTAGTAAGTCATAATAAAAATCTTAATAAAAATCCTCAAAAACCGAAAAATACGTATTAAAATGTGTAATTAATAAAATCTAGAAAAATCATTTTTATAATGTAACTGTTTAATGATTGATTTGTAATTGGTGTTAACATGTATGTAGTTATAATGGGCGGCGGAAGGGTTGGTTTAACCCTGGCTAATTACTTGGTGGCATCTGGAAATGATGTAGCTCTCATTGAGAGTGATAGTGGATTATGTGGAAATGCAGCGGTAGAATTAGATGCGCTTGTGATTTGCGGAAGCGGGACCGATGTAAAAACACTTGAAGAGGCTAGTATTGCTGATGCTGATGTTTTTGTTGCTGCTACCGGTCATGATGAGGCTAACCTGCTCTCCTGCATACTGGTAAAGGAGTATAACGTTCCCAAGATCATTGCCAGGGTAAGTAATCCCGATCATGAAGAGGCATTTAAAAAGGTGGGCATACATGATGTTATTAGCCCGGAACTCACCGCTGCAGGGTACCTGGAAAAACTGATTAACCGCCCAAAAATTGCGGATCTAATTGTGGTTGGTAAGGGAAATGCAGAGCTTCTAGACATAAGCATCGAGAATTCCAGAATTGTAGGGAAAAGAGTGGGTGATCTGAGCCCTACTGATGATTATATCATCGCAGCCATCCATCAAAATGGTGAGATGTACATCCCTCGAGATGATTGGGTTCTTGAAAAAAATGAAAAAGTATCAGTACTGGTGAAGAGCAGGTCCGTGAAGAAAGTAACTTCTATTTTTGTTTAAATGAGAGTATCAATTCATCAAGAATCATCAAGAATTCAATTATTTATCTAATTCTTTAAATTTTAAATCTTAAATTCTAATCCTTCAAACATTCATTTTTTTGATATTAAAGAGTTTTAATAAGGCTGTTTAAACTAGATCCACTTTAAAAATAGATTCAATTCTAAACACTTTAAAAATAGATTTCACCTTATTACTTAATTAGATTCAATTAACTTTCATATTTTATGTTTAAGTCGGTGAAAATTACTAGAAAGAAAAAAGAAAGAAAAAAAGGATAGTAATTAACTAAACAATTTAAATCTCATAACTTAATACTTTCTGAAGTAAATCCATATCTAAGTTATCTTCAACCAGGTCGGATAACCGCTGGATTGAGAATTTTTTCAACTCCTGGAAATGATCCTCCTGATAACCTATGGGTTCAAGGCCTTTAACTTCCCTCAGGTAGTCAGTGAATGATCTGCGGAAACGGAAATTGTGGAAAATTCCATGGAAATACGTTCCAGCAGTCAAACCCTCCTGAGCCCCGTCAAAACCAGATTGAGGATAATTACCACAACCCTGTATGACCTTAAGAAGAGGTTTGGATTTTCCCAAGATGGAAACCCCTTCATGGAGTTCATATCCCTTTAGAATCTCTCCTTGGGAGTTTTTGAACATTTCATTACCTACCAAAGTACCCTGACTCTGACTGATTATCTTTTCAACTTCTCCAAAGCTGGTTTTAACATCTAGAATTCCCATACCCTCAATACTGCCAATATTGGATTCTTTAAGGGATTTATCAATAATTTTTGAGCCTAACATCTGGTATCCTCCGCAGATACCAAAGACAGGTATTTCACTGGCCAGGGTTTTGATCTCATCTGCAAGACCGGCTTTATCCAGGGCCACCATGTCACTGATACTGTTACGTGTTCCTGGAATAATCATGGCATCCACGTTACCTATTTCTTCCCCAATTTCAATCAGCTTCACTCCCACTTCTGGCTCGTATTCCAATGGATCGATGTCAGTGAAATTGGAAATACGGGGCAGTCTCATCACTCCCACTGTAATTTTCCCACTGCTGCGATATTTACGTTCAGATAAAGATGCAGAATCTTCTTCAGGAAGCTTAAGCCCAGGGTCGTATGGTAACACTCCCAGCACCGGGACACCCACGATCTCTTCGATCTGCCTTATTCCCGGCATTAAAATGTCAAGGTTACCTCTGAATTTGTTTATAATAATTCCTTTGATCCTCTGACGGTCTTCAGAGGGTAACAACTGGAATGTTCCGGCTATGGATGCGAAAACTCCTCCCTTATCAATATCTGCTACTAAAATCACGTCAGCATCAGCCAGGCGGGCGATCTGCATGTTGGCCAGATCCACATCCAACATGTTTATCTCTGCAGGGGAACCAGCCCCTTCCATAACGATTATATCATAATCATTTGAAAGAGCATCCAAAGACTCCTTTATAGCCTGAAGGGCCTGATCACGGAAGTTATGCTGGTAGTGGTAGAAGTTCATGTCTCCAACTGGTTTACCATGAACAATCACCTGGGATGTGAAATCCTCCTTGGGTTTGAGTAAAACTGGATTCATATGGTGGTGGGGTTCTACTCCTGCAGCTTCAGCCTGCAGTACCTGTGCCATTGCTATTTCCCTGTTTTCTTGGGTGGTAAATGAATTCAGGGACATGTTTTGAGATTTGAAGGGAGTAACACGGTATCCCCTCTGGGAGAACATCCGACAGAGTGCAGCTACCACCACACTTTTCCCTGCATTTGAAGCAGTTCCCTGAACCATTATAAATTTAGTTTTATGAGGAGAATAAAGCATTTTTTTATCACTTCTTAGCATTTTTTCTGGGGATTTAAGGTGTTGTGAATAATTTCATTTTTATCCAATTCAAGTAATCCTACATTTAATTTAATTTCCTGCATTTGAATATCTCATGCATTTGAATAATCGTGAATTTAATGAATACATTTAAATACCTTATTTAAATACTTGAATTCAAGTGATCTTTTAACTGGGGATTATAAGTAATTTAATTTGAGGTGCAAATTATTTAAGTAACTTTTTAGTATTTAGATAACTCTATGTATATTAGAAACTTTTATATGTCATAAAAAAATCATATTTGATGCACCTAAAGGAAATGTTCTTATACAAGTTTTACTATAGTCATTAGAGTATATTCTATCATAAAAACAGGTTGATTTTTTATAAATCTAAAATTATGGAGGTTACAAAAGCCTATGGCAAATTATAACCCAAATTCTGAGGTTTCAGATGACGAAACCCCCCAAATTCGCGATTACAAAACTTCAGGTGACATTGATGTCCCTGACAGGATCATAGATCAGATCATCGGCCAGCAAGAGGCCGTGGAAACAGTTAAAAAGGCAGCTAAACAGCGCCGTAATGTTCTTTTAATTGGAGAACCTGGTGTTGGAAAATCCATGCTTGCCAAGGGAATGGCTGAATTACTTCCCCCTGAAGAACTTCAGGATATTTTAGTATATCCCAACATGGAAGATAATCACAACCCCCTGATAGGTGTAATGCCTGCTGGTGAAGGAAAAAATGTGGTGACCAATTACAAGGTCAAGGCCAAAGGGCAGGAAGAACGTAAAAACATGTTCATGATTGCCATAATCAGCCTGATTCTGGTTATTGGTTTTGTAATGCAGCAGTTTCTGGCAGCAATCATAGCTGCAGGTATAGTATTCCTTGCCCTGCAGCAGATGAAACCACGCAGTACGGTAATGGTGCCTAAACTTCTCATTAACAATAACCAAAGAAACATGGCTCCATTCGTGGATGCCACCGGAGCCCACGCCGGGGCCCTATTAGGTGATGTCAGACACGACCCATACCAGTCTGGTGGATTAGGAACCCCTGCCCACGAACGGGTAGAAGCAGGTATGATCCACAAGGCTAATAAAGGAGTGCTTTACGTTGATGAAATAGGGTCCTTGCAGATGAAAACCCAGCAAGAACTTCTAACTGCCATGCAGGAGAAGAAATACCAGATTACTGGTCAGAGTGAAACCAGCAGTGGTGCAATGGTTCGTTCCCAGGAAGTTCCATGTGACTTTGTATTGGTGGCTTCAGGAAACCTGCATGTCCTGGAAGGAATGCACCCTGCACTCAGAAGCAGGATAAGGGGTTACGGTTATGAAGTGTTCATGAAGGACTCCATGAAGGACACTGAAGAAAACAGGGATAAATTGGTTCAATTTGTGGCTCAGGAAGTTAAAAAAGACGGACGTATCCCTCATTTCAGTAAAGAAGCAGTAGCTGAGATAATTCATGAAGCCCAACGTCGTGCTGGTAAAAAAGACTCCTTAACTCTACGACTAAGGGATTTAGGTGGTTTGGTAAGGGCTGCTGGTGACATAGCCAAGGGAGAAAAGGCAGATCACGTTACAGTGGACCATGTTCTTAGTGCTAAAAAACTGGCCAGAACACTGGAACAGCAAATCGCCGATCGTTACATTGTCCAAAAGAAACGCTACCGGGTATTTAAATCTGAAGGTGGAGAAGTGGGTAAAGTCAACGGTCTTGCCATAATCGGTGACCGTAGTGGTATCATAATGCCCATAGCTGCTGAAGCAGCACCAGCTCAGAGTAAAGATGAAGGTAAGATCATAGCTACTGGAAAACTTGGAGAGATCGCCAGGGAAGCAGTGCAAAACGTAAGTGCCCTGGTTAAAAAACACACCGGAACCGACATCTCCAATTATGATATACACATCCAGTTCCTCCAGTCCTATGAAGGAGTGGAGGGGGACAGCGCCAGTGTATCTGTGGCCACTGCAGTTGTATCTGCACTTGAAAACATACCAGTCGACCAATCAGTAGCTTTAACCGGATCTTTAAGTATCCGTGGTGATGTTCTCCCTGTAGGTGGAGTAACAGGCAAGATCGAAGCTGCAGCAGAAGCAGGAATACGTAAAGTCTTAATTCCCAAGTCCAACATGGAAGATGTGTTGATAGAGGAACATTACCGTGATAAAATTGAAATAGTTCCAATTGAGACTTTAAGTGAAGTCCTGGAACACACCCTCAGTGGTAAGGGTAAAAAAAGCCTCATGGATAAAATGCAGAAGATCACAGACATGGTACCTCATGGAATCCTGCAAAAACCTGCAACCCATTAAAAGAATTAAAAATCAGGATCAAACTGGTTTTTTAGGGGGGATTAATTCCCCTTTTTAAAATTTTTTTATAAAGTTTATTTTTGAAAAATGTTTTTTGTAACTGTTTTTAAGATTAAATAAATTTAATATCAGAATTATAAGTAAATACATTACTATAAATGACAATAACAACATAATCAATACACAGAAAAGTAAATGTGGATGTTCTTGATTATTTCGGCTATTTTTAAATACTAATTTTATAGCGTTATAATTGGATTGCCTGATTTTACTTGCATGATTTGTTAAATTAATTTAGAATATTTCTTAATAGAATATTTTACTTGATATAACAAGGAAAATTACTAATAAAAGGAAGATAGAATAAGGAAGATACCATGGAAAGTTTATTATTTGAAGATTTGAAATTATCCCGCGAAATGAAACGAGCCATTGCAGATATGGGATTTGAAGAAGCAACACCCATACAGTCACTGGCATTACCTCCAATATTAGATGGAAAAGACGTTATTGGTCAGGCACAAACCGGAACCGGTAAAACCGCAGCCTTTGGAATACCCGTTCTGGAAAAACTGGACCCCACAGTTAAAGGTGTACAGGCAGTTATCCTCTGCCCCACCAGAGAACTCGCCATTCAAGTGGCAGAAGAGATTAAAAAGTTATCAAAATATAAGAAAACCGCAGTCTTACCTGTTTACGGGGGTCAACCCATTGAAAGACAGATCAAAGCCCTAAAAAGAGGAGTGCAGATTATAATCGGGACTCCTGGAAGGGTAATGGACCACATCCACCGCCGAACCCTCCGTATGGATCAGGTGAAAATGATCATCCTGGATGAGGCAGACGAAATGCTGGACATGGGTTTTAGAGATGATATTGAATTCGTACTGGAACAAATACCCCGAGAGAGGCAGATGCTACTATTCTCAGCCACTATGTCCCCTCAAATCCTGGGAATAACTCGAAAATACCAGAACAATCCCGAAATGCTGAAAGTAGCTCATCAGGAAATTACCGTACCCGAAATCCAACAGATCTATTTTGAAGTTAAAGAACAGATGAAACTGGATTTATTAACCCGGCTTATAGATATGCACAATCTAAAACTCTCACTGGTATTCTGTAACACCAAAAGAAGAGTTGATCGTCTGGTGAGTAACCTGCAGACCAGAGGATACTTTGCTGATGGACTGCACGGGGATATGAGTCAGAACCAAAGGGACAGGGTTATGAACAAGTTCCGAAAGGGTCAGATAGAAATTCTGGTAGCTACCGATGTGGCAGCCAGAGGAATAGATGTTGAGGATGTAGAAGCAGTTTTCAACTACGATGTACCTAACAATGATGAATACTACGTCCACAGAATAGGCAGAACCGGCCGTGCTGGTAAAACAGGGCAGGCATTTACCTTTGTATCTGGAAAAGAAATCTATCAGTTAAGGGATATTCAGCGATACACCAAAGTCAGAATCGAACAACACAAAATCCCATCCCTCAGTGAAGTGGAAGAAGTCAAAAGGGACCTGTTCCTGGAAAGACTTAAAAAAGAGATGGATGAGGGGAAAATGGATCGGGAGATTCACCTGGTAGAACGATTAATGGAAGAGGATTACAGCTCAGTGGACATTGCTGCAGCCCTTCTCAAGATCTACGTGGGAGAAAAGGATGATTCCAGCAAAATTTCTGATTCTAAATATGAAAACACTGGTGCACAGCCTGGAATGGTTAGATTCTTCGTTAACGTTGGTCGTAAACAGAAAGTCAAAGCTAAAGACATAGTTAAGGCAATTGGGGAAGTATCAGGACTTTCTTCTTCTAGTATTGGCCGTATTGATGTTCTGGATAAATTTTCATTTGTGGAACTTCCCGAGCAACACGCCCGTGAAGTCACCGGTGCTCTGCAGAGAAAGGGAATAAAGGGACTCAGAATAAACATGGAACCTGCAAATAAGAAGATGTAATTTTCGAAGAATTCTTCTTATTTCCTGTAATTCTTTTTTTTAATGACAAATACTGAATCTTTTTATAATTACAATCCTGAATTATTCATTATAGTTTTAAAAATTATATTTTACATTAAATGAAATTTACATTAGAAAATTGTATTAAAAATAAAACATTTTACTCAATTTAAAATTATTTCTCAATTTAATTTATCCATAATTTCGAATTATTATTTTTTTAAGTTATATTTATAAATCCAGAGTTTTAACCAGGGTAAGAATATTTTTCCCATCATTAAACTGGTAATGAACACGGTCAGTCACGGTTTTCAGGAAATGAATACCCAAACCCCCAGGAGATCTTTCTTCCAGGGGCGCCCCTAAATCGGGTTCATCAGCTTCAAGGGGATTAAAAGGTTCTCCTCTATCCTGTATCTGGATTATGATCTTATCATTTTCTTTCCAGATGGTGATGTGGATGGGGCCAGTTTGATGGGTGTAACCATGCAGGATAATATTGGAGGCAACTTCATCCACAGCCAATTGCAGCTGGAAAACACCCTTTTCATTTAAACCCAGTTCATGAGTACTTGAAGTGGTAAAATCAGCTATATTGGACAGGTTCTCCAGATCTGCCTTCACCCGAAGTTTGAATTTCTTATCCATTCACACAATCCTCCTCACGATCACAACCCAAGATCACACA
>AMGN01000060.1 GCA_000309865.1 Methanobacterium sp. Maddingley MBC34
TGGCGTCGCAGGGTTTGGTGGTGACGGCGATTTTCATGTCTTTGGCACCGTCTAGGTATTTTCCTACTATTTTAGCCATGTTCAGTGTTCCGCAGTGAAGGGATCCTGCTGATTCTATAACTTTTTCAGGGTCGGTTATCAGTGTGGGCACAGCGTCATATAGATCTGAACCTTTTTTAACGGCAAGGACTGCGTCCACTATGCCATCTTCTAAAAGGAATTTTAATATGGTGGTTACTGCTCCACCACATTCGCCGTTAGCGGCTATTTCATCGTCTGAACCCCATGCATAATACATATCGCCTACTTGAACCATTGGGATCACTCCAGTTTTTCAATGCTTGCTGCGGAAACTTTTAGTTCAGGCATCTTGGCGAATGGGTCCAGTGCATCACCACTGGTGAGCATGTTGGCAGCACATTCAGCAAAGTGGAATGGTATGAATACAGTTCCCTGGATGATGTCGGAAGTGACTTTTGCGGGTACTTCGATTTCACCACGTCGGGTTTTAACTTTAACCATTTCTTTATTTTTAATGCCGAGTTTAGCTGCGTCTTCGGGGTTAATTTCAACAAAACCAGTTGGAACTTCACGGTCCAGTGTAGTTGATCTTCGGGTCATACTACCTGTGTGCCAGTGGAACAGTACACGTCCAGTGGTGAGGATGAATGGATACTCATCATCTGGGTTTTCAGCTGGTGGTTTGAATTCGATGGCTTTGAATACTCCGAGACCATCAGGTGTTGCGAATTTTTCTGCGTGAAGTATGGGAGTTCCAGGGTGTTCTTCGTCAGGGCAAGGCCAGTGCAGTGCTTCTGGTTTGGATAGTCTTTCCTGGTTCATACCAGCGTACTGGGGAGTGACATATCGTACTTCTTCAAAGATTTCATGTGCACTGTTGAATTTAAAGAGTTCAGATCCCATTCTGGTAGCAATGTCTGAAATTATCTCCCAGTCGTCTCTGGTTTCACCGGGGCCTTCTACGGCTTTTCTTATGTATTGCACCCGTCTTTCGGTGCTGGTGAAGGTTCCGTCTTTTTCGGCCCATGAATATGCAGGTAATACCACATCAGCCAGGGCGGCGGTTTCAGTTAAGAAGATATCCTGTACTACTAAGAAGTCCAGGTTGTTTAGGGCTGCTTCCACGTGTTGTTGGTCCGGGTCGGATATCATGGGGTTTTCACCCATTATGTACATGCCCTTAATATCACCATCGTGGGCTGCGTGCATCATTTCCACTACAGTAAGACCTGGTGCGCATGATAAGTCACCGCATCCCCAGGATGTTTGCATTTTTGTTCCAAGTTCCTCGTTAATAACAGCCTGGTATCCAGGGTATACTACTGGGAGTGCTCCCATGTCACATGCTCCTTGCACGTTGTTTTGGCCTCGCAGTGGGTTAACTCCAGTACCAGGTCGACCAATGTTACCGGTGAGCATGGCTATGTTAGAAGTGGACATAACGTTTTCTGTACCAACAGTGTGTTGGGTTATACCCATTGAGAATAGTAAGGCAGCACTGTCTGCTTTGGCGTACATAATTGCTGCTTCTTTAATGAGATCAGCAGGAACTCCAGTTATTTTTTCAGCTTCTTCTGGAGGATACTGTTTGACCATTTCTTTGAGTTCTTCATATCCTGTGGTACGGTTTTCCACAAACTCTTTGTCTTCCAGTCCTTCGGCAATAATTACATTCATCATGGAATTCAGTAATGCCACGTCTGTACCGGATTGGAATGGTATGTAAAGGTCTGCTTGTTTGGCAGATGGTGTGAACCTGGGATCTGCCACCATGATTTTAGCGCCGTTTTCTTTGGCTTGTAATGCCCTTCTCCACATCAGTGGGTGTTGTTCAAGGGTGTTGGTTCCAATCAGGAACACGACATCAGCGTGAGCACAGCTTTCCAGTGAGTTGGTCATAGCTCCTGATCCAAAGGTCTGGGCCAGTCCAGCAACTGAAGGACCGTGACATAATCGTGCACAGTGGTCTACGTTGTTGGTTCCAATCACGGTTCGCACAAACTTCTGGAACGCGTAGTTATCTTCGTTTGTACATCGTGCTGATGATAGAAAAGCAAGTTGTTCAGCATTTGTTTCTTTCATTTCGGTTAATTTGGATGCAACCAGATCAAGTGCTTCATCCCATGTTGCTTCGACAAATTCGCCACCTTTTTTAATTAACGGGGTGGTTAACCGGTCTTCTCGGTGGACAAACTCGTATGAAAAATTACCCTTTGGACATAGCTTTCCTTCATTTACAGGGTTTCTTTTCCATGGTTCCACACCTTTCAGTTTGCCATCGACACTTACTAGGTTAAACCCACATCCACATCCACAGTAGGGACATGTGGTTGGTGTGTATTGGATATTCATTTTCTTCCTCCTCTCATCATAAATTATGATGTATGAAATAATTCTTCCTTCCTTAAAATCCATGAATATTCATGATAATTTCTTTTGACTCAAACTTTTCCAGTGATAATTCACCGGAGAATGATTGTTTGCTATATGATCATTCATGATAGACTTTGTGATTTGGACACCCTTTCTTTCTTTTTAAAAAAAATAAAAAAAATTGGAAAGGATTTCACAAATACCTAATATGGCAATGTAAATTACTTTCCTGAATTAGGCTTCTGCTTTTTTGGTTCCACGTAGGTAAGTGAACCAGTAGATACAGCCCACAAATATTGCTCCACCAACGATGTTACCGAGAGTAGCTGGTATCATGTTGTTAATGAAGAACTGGGACCAGGTCACTCCGCCTATGAATATTCCCATAGGTATAAAGAACATATTTGCAACAACGTGCTCGAATCCTATACATACGAAAGCCATAATTGGGAACCATATTCCAAATACTTTACCAATAATATCATCTGAGGCAATGGCCAGGTAAACTGCTAGACAAACTAACCAGTTACATCCAATTGCTCTCCAGAACACTTGCATCCAGTTTAGAGAGGTTACAGTTTTTCCTGCTGCTACAAACTGAGCTCCACCGAGAGCTTTGGTTTTAGCGATGGTAACTGCGGTTGCTGACCAAGGATCTGCGGTTAGAATACCGGTTAGGTATGCAAGGCAGTATGCAACAAATAATGCTCCTACCAGGTTGAAAACCCAGCTTCCTACCCAGTTTCGAATAGTACCCATTAGGCTTGATTTTCCCTGAAGCATTCCCATGGGCATGTACATACAATTACCAGTAAACAGCTCAGAACCGGCTATAACGACCAGCATTAGCCCTACTGGGAACACGCCACCAAAGACAAGTTTTACTAGTCCTGTAGGATAACCGGCAGCAGCCATTCCTCCAGTAGCAACTTCTGCCAGAAGTCCTCCAAATGCAATGTAGGCCCCAGCTAAAAAGCTTAAAACAAGTAAATTACTTAAAGGGGCTTTTTCTTTCAATGCTGCAATACCGACACATGCTTTTGCGGTATCTGCAGGTGATTTAAACGACGATGCCATATATTGACCTCCTTTTAATCGACTATTATTCTATTTGAATATATTCATGAATTAATCATGCAGATGTGATCAATCTATCATGATTTTTCACTAGTTTTGGTTCATTTTTTCCCTTAAAACGGGATTTACCACTATTTTAAAATATGGTACTCAAAATCCTACATGAATATTCATGAAGTATTCATAAGAATGGTCTTATTACCTCCTAATATAAACTTTTGTTAACGGAACAATTCCGAAAGACATATATCCGTTACGCATAAATTTGCATATCAATAACAGAAAAATAAGACTTATACGGGGGTTAAATAAAAATTTAAGAGATATCTGATATTAAAATTATTCAAGCACTTTAATTAATTTAAAGAGATTTTTAAAAAATAAAAATAATTTAGAAAAATCAATTTAATTATTTTTTCCCCTTTATTTGTTCTTCTATTTCCTTTTCAATCTCCGCTTTAACTTTTCCCCTTATTTGTTCTTCTATTTCTTTTTCAATTTCAGCCTGAACTTTCCCTCTTATTTGTTCTTCAATCTCTTTTTCAATTTCTACATCAGGTTTCCCTTTTATTTGTTCTTCTATTTCTTTCGCAATTTCAGCTTCAACTTTCCCTCTAATCTGTTCTTGTAGTTCCTTTTCAAGTTCTTTAGACATTTGACCACCTGACCCTTTAAAGGGATTTTTAATTATTATCTGTATTAATAATAAAATTACATTAAAAATATATAAAGATTTTTATTTCTTTTTTTTCTCATAAACAGATCGTATGTTCATTTAATGAAAAAATAACGCGCTATAAATCCATTTTACAAATTATTAAAATCGTTTTTCATAATGAAAAAAAGTATGTAGAATTATGTAGGTTTCTACTTATTCCACGTGAGATATAAGTCTTATAAAATTAAAAAATATGGGATATTTTGGGATATTTTTAGTATTTTTCTATTATCTGATTTTTATAATGGAATTAAATAAATTATAATGTATTAAGGCATTAATTAATTCAATATAGGTGATATTGGAAAATTGGGCACAGAATTTGTCATGAATTGATAATGATCCGCTAACTGGGTTTCAACCTTCGTAAGTTTTATAAGCTCCTATTTTATAACAGCATAACCATCAAGGAATATAAGTTACAGATTAAGCTTTGATCATGAATGGATTAAGCAATGTTTTATTTAACTTTTCATGACTTGAAATGATTAAATTTAACTTGAAATGATTAAATTTATAATCAAATGTTTAAATTAAGATTTTAGGTGATATCTTGGTATCTACAATTATCTGTCCACGATGCAAAACTAAAAACAGTAAAAAAGCTGAAATCTGCTACAAGTGCAAAACATCTTTAAAACCCAATAAAAAACCGGATAAAAAGAATTTCCTGAGTTTTAACACGAATTCTCGGTTTGATCTTAAAATTATCCTAGTTGGAATTGTGTTATTTGTTATATGTAATGTCTTATTTTTAAACATAGTTTATGACTATGCAATGCTGGTTTCTGGATTCGCCATAATGTTATTCTTATACGTTCTCTTTAAATACTACTCTCCCCCCGATGATTCGACAAATATGAAGAAAATTGGATATAAAGTAATTCTGTACTACCTCATCATAGTGGTAGTGGGTGTTGTAATCCTACTCACGTTTCATATATACTGATTAAAACTTTTAATTTAATGGTTTGCGAGTAAAAAAATTGAGATAAGGATTATGGGCAGATTCAATTGATTAAAACATTTTTTTTTATTCTTTCACTTATCCTGATTTTCACAATGGATTGGTTTGCAAGTCTATTTTTTACCCAGTTTATCTTTAATCAACTGTGTTGGATAGGTAAATTAATAGGTAATTCTAAAAATATATCCTGATTGAATTTATCGTGATTGAATAGAAGTTCTGCTTGTGACTTAGCAGGTGATTTTAATGACTCATGAAGCTTTCTACAAGGGTATAGATCAGCTGGGCAGTGATTTTGCATCCCCACAAATTCAAATTTTCCGCTGGCTTCATCAGCACCCTGAACTTGCCTATCATGAATTTAAAACCAGCCGCTATATCCATGAATGTCTGGATGAACTTTCTGGTGTGGAAGTCCATTCTCCCGTTGCCAAGACAGGCATAAAAGCGGTTCTTCAAGGGGAAAAACCAGGTCCTACAGTGGCCATAAGGGCAGATATTGATGCACTCCCAGTAAAGGAAGAAACTGGTCTTGAATACGCTTCTAATGTGAAAACAGATTATAATGGTCAGGAAACATATGTGGCCCATGCATGTGGTCATGATGCCAGTACTGCCGCGGCCATAGGTACGGCTACCATTTTAAGCAAACTTCGATCAGAATTACCTGGAAAAGTAGTTTTCTTGTTTCAACCCGCCGAAGAGGGTGCTCCCACTGGAGTTAGTGGTGGTGCTCTGCGTATGGTGGAAGAAGGTGCTCTGAAGGATCCTGAAGTTCAGGCTATATTTGGTTTCCATGCCAACAGCACCTGTTACCCTGGTCAAGTCATGGTCAGGGAGGGCCCCACCCATGCCAGTCAAGACAGTATATTTATACGTATATGGGGGGAACAGGCCCATGGATCCCAGCCATGGAGTGGTAAAGACCCAATTGTTGCCGGAGCATCTTTGATAAATTCTCTGCAGACCCTCATCAGCCGGGAAGTAGACTTGCAGAAAGGAGCAGCAGTCATAACCGTGGGCTACTTCTGGGGGGGAATCAAGGTGAACATCATCCCTGAAGGAGCTGAAATGGGTCTAACTGTACGTTCACTTGATAAAGGTAACCGTGAAATTCTTATAACACGCATTAAGGAATTAGCTGAGATGAAGGCAGAAATGCACGGCTGCCAGGCTGAAGTGATATTTGGCCAGCACTACCCTATGAATATCAACAACCTTGAACTGTATGATGCAATGCTCCCCACGGTGGAAAGAGTTGCCCAGGCAAAAAACGTCCTTTATTACCTATCATCAACAAAATCAGAAGATTTTTCATATTTTTCACGTGAAATCCCTGGTCTTTATATGTATTATGGTGCTGCTCCCGTTGACAGGCCTCTCTCTGAAATTAAACCCAACCATCACCCTGAATTCATGGTGGATGAAAAAGCCCTGAATTTTGCCACACGTTTGGAGTGTAATTTAATCTACGATTGTTTGACAATGCTCAATAAGATTTTTTAATTTACTTATTTCAATGGGTTATTTTTGGCGAATTTTTTTTATAGGATTGTTCTTGCAGTTAAATCACTCTAAAACGTTACTAAATCTTCAATCTCATTAATTTTAATTATTCTATTTTTAATATTCTTTTATTGGACTAATCATGTTTTTTTAGTTATTTAATTGTTTTTTTGTTCTCTTTAATTATTTTACAGTTTAGGGGTTTACAGTCAATTTAAATAGAAAGTACTTACATAATTAATTATGATAATTATATTTGTAGGTGGTTGAATGAAAAGGTTGATCTACATCTTGGCAGTTGTTTTATTGGTGGTAATGGCCTCTGGTTGTACCAGTGACGAATGGGCGTCGAACAAAACATACTCTGGTAATGGGATAACTTTCACTTATCCCGGGACATGGAGCGAAAATGCAACAAAAACTGTGACTACTCCATCTGGCTCAAACAATCTTGTAGCACTTGGAAACAATGATGAAGGATTTGCTATTGGGAGTATAACTGCTTCTGGACTTGACACGGCAAGTATTCAGAATGTACTAAATCAACTGGTACAGGAATATCAAACACAAGGATATGGTTCCAGTAAATCTGTAACTGTGGATGGATCCACTGCAACCATGGTCACAACAACCAGCAAAGACTCTTCTGGTTACTACACTACCATAGCTTTCTGGGTGAAAAATACTACCCTTTACTATGCTGCTTACGTATCCACTAGTAACAGCACCCAAAACATGGAAAGAATACTTGGTAGCCTGAAAACAACTTAGAAACACTCAAATACTATTTTTCTTTTTTTAATTTCTTTAATTTGATACAAACAGGAGAACATTTTCATGGAAGCTGATGAACATCGTTTCATGGCTCAGGCAATTGCCGAAGCTAAAAAAAGTCTTAAAGAGGGAGGAATTCCCATAGGCGCGGTGTTGGTTGCTGATGGTGAAGTGGTGGGACGTGGTCATAATCGACTGCTTCAAAATGATTCAACTATCCTCCATGGGGAACTGGACTGTATTGAAAATGCGGGACGTCTTCGGGGAATAGATTATCAGAAATCCACTCTTTACACTACTTTATCTCCATGCACCATGTGTTCAGGGGCAATCATATTATACAATATTCACAGAGTGGTGATTGGAGAAAACACCACATTAATTGGTCCTGAAGAACTGCTAAGGGAAAATGGAGTGGAAGTTAAAGTCCTGGGTATCACTGAATGCAGGGAACTTTTAGAAAAGTACATTGAAGAAAATCCCCAGATATGGGAAGTTGAAATGGAAAGGGTTGGTTATTGCACGGATTAGAATATAATGAAAGTGTGTTTATTCTTAGTATTAAGTCTAATTTTCAGAAATTATTCAAATAAATCCATAACATAATATTTTTATATGTTCTTGCTTAATATTGGAATAATAAAAATGGAGGTTTTCTATGGATATTGGAGATTATTATTCTAAATCTTTCAAGGGATTTACAAAAAACCCTAAGCTCGCGCTTCCAACATTTTTAGGATATCTATTGATGTATGGAATCATCGCTATAATGGCAATAATATTAGTATTTGGAGTGTTAGGCACAGAATTTTTGACAAATATCACCACTGGCACTATCAACCCTAGTTCAATTGATTACACAAATTTAATATGGTTTATGTTACTTTTATATGGAGTTATGGTAATTGTCGGGCTTATTGTTTCCAGCTATATGAGTGCAGCAACAATTGGAATGTCTAAAAGTATAATTAATGGTAATATGCCTGATTTGGGTGTTGGAATTAAAAACGGTAATAAATATTTCCTAAAAATAATCCTGGTTTCAATAATAATAGGCCTTATTTTTGCGCTATCTTTTATTTTTAGTCTTGGGGGACTTTTAGTAGATCGTGCCTATGGGTTGTTCCCGGTTTTAACCATAATCGGAGTTTTGCTTACTTTGATTATTTGGGTCATATGCCTTTTATTCATATTTGTAAACCAGTCCATTGTTGCAGGCAAGGAATCGGTTATCGGTTCCTTTAAAGACAGCTATGAACTTTTTAGAAAAAACATATTTGAGGTAATTGGAGTGCTTATCATAAACTTCATTGCTATGATATGTATCGTGGCATGTTTAACATTAATAAATATGTTTTTGAGCATAATACCCATTTTAGGGTCAATTTTGGGTTTAATACTGGGAATTATTGTATATTCAATAATATTTCCTTATTTCACACTGGTTCTCACCTATCTTTACATGGATAAAAAAGATTTAGGGTCTTAGATTTTCAGGTTTCAGAAAGCTTTTGTA
>AMGN01000061.1 GCA_000309865.1 Methanobacterium sp. Maddingley MBC34
AATTTAGACTTTATTAAAATTTAGACTTTATTAAAATTTAAATCTTCATGGTTCTTTTATTGCATTTAAATGAGTTATATTCCTTATAAATTAGAAATGCTCCTTCTAATTGCTTGATCTGTTTGGGATTAACCTCAAAATTCCCTTCATTTATAACCTGATTTATTAATTTCTCAAGGTCATGATAATTCTTTAAATCTGTTTCCAGTGCCCTTTGTTTAATCTCCTGAAATGCAGGGTGAAAGTTCAGGGAATAATCCTTAAAGTAATTATTCAAAGTTTTAATCTGTTGCGGGTAAACTTGGCTCAGTTTCTCCATTATCTCCAGACGGTTGCTGGATCCTGCAAGTATCTCCATGATTTTATGGCATGTTTGCAGGGCTTCTGCAGGGGGATTACAGGGTATTTCCAGAATAAATGGGAAATCATTTAGATCAAAAAATACAGAACGAATAAGGGGAGAAACAGAACCTATTAAAACATTATTTTCAAGTCCAACCAGGCCAGGCACTCCTAAAACTTTTTTCCTATCTTTTCTAGTGAGTTTAGGATAACTATCTTGGTGGTAGCAGTGCAGCTCTAAATAAATATCCGGCCTATTCTTCTGTATTATGCCCATAAGTTTGCTGCCTGTAAGAGAAAGGTAGTAAAGGGGATCCAGAGTACTCAGGTAGGGACTGGGGGGCAGATTGTACAATATCAGGTTCCCCTCAGGGACATTAATATCATTAGCGGCCTCAATTACATGGATGGTGCTGGAACCTTCCTTACCATGCACTCCACCTGCAAATAGGCGTGAAGTTCCCCCTTTAGCACCAATTTCTTTTGGAAAACTCGCTCCCATATTATTATGTTCCCTTTATTATGTTCCCTGTTCCCATCCTTCCAGGTATTCAACCTGTTTTTCCGTCAGGTCATCAATTTCAATACCCATGGCTTCTAATTTAAGTCTAGCCACGTGCAGATCTGCTTCATCAGGTGTTTTATGTACTCCCACTTCCATTGATGTGTTTACCAGTTGCTCAGCAGATAAGGCCTGCATAGCGAAGCTCAAATCCATAATCTCGGCTGGGTGTCCCTGTCCTCTTTCACCGGCAAGGTTAACCAGTCTTCCTTCGGCAAGGAGGTATATTCTGCGGCCGTCATCCATTACAAACTCGTCGATGTCCGGTTTCATTTTTCCCTGCTGTACAGCCATCTGGTCCAGGTCTTCGCGATTTATTTCCACGTTGAAGTGACCTGAGTTGGCCATTATGCATCCGTCCTTCATTACTTTGAAGTCATCTCCAGAGATAACATCGACGTTTCCGGTGGCAGTTACCAGTATATCAGCATGTTTAACTGCTTCATGGACCGTCATGACCCTGTAACCATCCATACGTGCTTCTAATGCCCTTATTGGATCAACTTCAGTTACAATTACGTTGGCTCCGAGGCCATGGGCACGCATGGCGATTCCCCGACCACACCATCCGTACCCACATACGACAATGCTTTTTCCGGCTATTAGTACGTTGGTGGAGCCCATTATGGAATCAAAGGTTGATTGTCCAGTACCGTAGCGGTTGTCGAAGAGGTATTTGGTGTATGCGTCGTTAACTGCTATTACTGGAAATTCAAGTGCTCCATCTGCATGCATGGATTTCAGCCTGTGAATTCCAGTGGTGGTTTCTTCACAGGCTCCTTTGATTTTGTCCAGGACGTCCCTTCTTTTCCTGTGGATCAGGAATATCATGTCGGCACCATCATCAATGATGATATCGGGTTCATGATCCAGGACCATGTTGATGGTCTGGTAATATTCTTCATTGGTTTGTTCTCTCCAGCCGTACATATTAAGTCCTAAGCTGGCACCAGCTGCAGTGGCATCATCCTGGGTTGAGAGTGGGTTGCATCCTGTCATTGCCACTTCTGCCCCTCCTGCCTGGAGTGTTAAACCCAGGTTGATGGTTTTGGGTTCCAGGTGCAGGCAGGAGCCTATGGTGATTCCCTCAAAGGGTTTTTCTTTTTCGAAACGTTTTTTAATGGTTTCCAGGACTGGCATGTGTCTCTGGACCCAAGCAATCTTCTTCTTACCTTGAGGGGCTAATTCCATATCTTTTACTTTATAAGGCATTGTTATCACCGTTACATCTATGTCAAATGAATACTAAAAAAGTATCAAGTTATAATGTTAATTCTCTGTTCTAATATAATAAGTCTCCCTGTTCAATGATAATATTTATCTTTTTAATTTTAAACCAGCGCATGTGGGACAAATAAGTAAGATATACAGAATGACAAAGAAGGTAAAAATAAATTAGAATATAAAAAAAGATGAAAAATAAAAAAAGGAGAAGATTCCATTAGATTTAGAGAATCTCCTCCATTTAAGGGGTTTATAGCTTAAGGTTTGAGTTGGGGTTATGGCATCTGTTTTAGTGATACTGCACCATGTCAACTTTTTCCTCAGTTTTGACCTTTTTCATGGCTTTTTTGAAGTACTTCATCTTCACTTCTTCGGCTTTGAGGTCATTTCTAAGGGTTAACATGACTGCTTCCCTGCAAACTGCTTCAATGTCGGCACCCACGTATTTTTCAGTGTTTTTGGCCAGGTATTCCAGGTCCACATCATCAGCCAGTGGCATGTCTTTGGTGTGTACTTTGAATATTGCCAGTCTGGCTTCTTCATCAGGGTCATCCACCTTCACATGTCTGTCAAATCTGCCGGGTCTTAAGAGTGCGGGGTCCATTATGTCCACCCGGTTGGTGGCGGCGATTACTGCCACGTCCTGCAGTTCTTCCAATCCGTCGATTTCAGTGAGTAACTGGTTTACCACTCTCTGGGTGACTCCACTATCAGAGCTTGTGCCAGAGCGGGCTGAGGCTATGCTGTCTATTTCATCGAAGAATATTACTGTGGGTGCGGTTTGCCTTGCCTTGCGGAATACTTCCCTTACACCTTTTTCTGATTCACCTACCCATTTGGAGAGTAATTCAGGCCCTTTAACTGCTATGAAGTTGGAATTACTTTCATTGGCCACTGCCTTGGCCAGTAGGGTTTTACCA
>AMGN01000062.1 GCA_000309865.1 Methanobacterium sp. Maddingley MBC34
ACACCAACATCACCATTAACCGGAACATGACCATACAGGGTCAAAGCCAGACTGGAACCATAATAAATGGAACCGGCACCAACTGGATATTCAATATCACATCTGGTGTGAATGTCACCCTCCTGGATTTAACATTAACCAATGCATCTCACAATCGAGGTGGGGCAATCTACAATCAGGGAGATTTAACAATAATCAACTGTACATTCACAAATAACACAGCAACAGATGTTTGTGGTGTTATCCTCAATGAAGTAGGTAACTGTACTGTCACTAACTCTACTTTCACTGGTAACAAGGCAATTGGGAATTGTGGTGTTATTGGCAGTATCGGCGGTATTTTTACGGTGACTAACTGTACTTTCATAAATAATGAAGCAGTTGTTGGCGGTGTTATCATCAATGAAGGTGCTATTTTTACTGTGACTGGCTGTAATTTTATGGGTAACACCGCAACTTATGGTAGTGTTATCGCCAATGAGTTAACTACTCTTGAAGCTCATTTCAACAGGTTCTACAATAACACCGCAACTACAGGTATTGCTATCTACCTTGCCAGTGGGTCAGTGAATGCTACACTTAACTGGTGGGGTTCCAATGATGATCCCTCCAGCCAGATATATGGTAACGTGGATTACTCACCATGGTTATTCATGACCATCAATGCCACTCCAGAGACTATCAACAACACCCAGACCAGTTTAATCACGGTGAGTTTAAACAACTACAGTTTTGATGGTAGTTCTTCCAGCCCATTGGATCCCAATCTTGGCCATATATCAGATGGTGTTCCAGTTACGTTCAGTTTAATTGACGGACCACTGGGAACTCTGGGATCACAAACCGGATTTATTAATGGTACTGCCAGTATTATATTCACTGCAAATGCCGTTGGAGTTCAACACGTAAATGCAACAATTGATAACGAAAACAGAACCGCAACCATCACTATCAATCCTATTGGACATGTGAACATCACTAAAACAGCTGATAATTATACACCGAATTACTGGGATGGGGTTACATTTACCATCACCGCAGGTAATGAAGGCCCTGATGATGTGGAAGGTCTTGAAATCACTGATATCTTACCGAATGGTTTGACACTGATTTCTGCAGATACCCATGGTTTTGGAAGTTATAATTCAGGCATCTGGAACATAGGAACACTGACCAATGGCACAACAGCAATCTTAACCCTATTTGTGAATGCCACCAGTACTGGAACTTTCACCAACTGGGCAAATGTAACTGCACAAGCCACCTATGACCTGAAACCTTGGTCCCAGGACAACGCTATCATAACTGTTCCTTCCGCTGCTGACATCGCTGTTGAAAAAGCATTCTACGACTATGAAGGAGATTATGAGATTACCAGTGCCAATTACTGGGATATTATCTCCACACGGATACTTGTAACCAACAATGGACCTGCCACTGCCACTAACGTGGTTATATCTGATATTCTAGGTTCAGGTCTTAGCTTCGTAGATGAATGGTGGGTTAAATGGGATATTAATGATTTGTATTGGAACTTGAATGATGCTTCCTTTGATCCAGCAACAATGACCTGGACCATTCCATCACTACTTGCGGGTCAGACCGCGGTCCTGGATATAATGACCAACCTCACCAGTACAGGCACACTGCACAACTACGCGGAATTAGTGTCAAGTGAGACCTATGATTGGAACCACACTAACAACAACGACACTGCATACTTAACAGTTCCTGAAGCAAGTTATTTATCAATTTACAAAGAATTCAGGGATCTTCCATGGGGGAATGTCATTACCACGGCTTACTACAACGACATGATTTACGCCATAGTTCAGGTAAAAAACCAGGGCCCAGACACCACCTCTGTTAGTATTTTAGACACCATGACCGGTATTGTTTGGACTGGTAACTATTATGTTCTCTCCAATGTGGGATCTATTCTCCCTACACCAAGTTCATGGGTTTTAAATGACCCTGTAAACACTTTCAACGGAACCAACTGGAACATACCCTTCCTGAACATATTCATTGGTAGTGAAAAATGGCTGGCCATTGAAGGAATCATCAACCAAACCGGGATAAATGCTGCGTCAAACCATGCAGAAACCGTAGATCAAAACACATACCCTTATAAAGGATATGCTAACTACACCGCAAACCTAACAACACTGGCAGCTCCCACTTCCATAACTGTGGGTGATGTTCGTGGAAATAAAGGTGATACAGTAACCTTGAGCGCAACTTTAACTGATCATAACAGTGATCCGGTTGTTGGTGCCACGGTGGAGTTCTGGGTTGACGGTGCGAAGGTTGGTGAAAGCAACACTGGATCCGATGGAACTGCAATATTCAACTACCCGATCACCGAAACACCGGGAAATCATATATTACAAGTAGTGTTCAATGGAAACACATTTTATCAGGGAAGTAACGCCACTGGAAACCTTTACGTCCCTAGTGCTAATTTGTACATTGTGATTACCAGTGATAAGAACAATCCCACTGTGGGTGAAATATTCACCCTCAGATACAAACTGGGAAACAACGGACCAGACACAGCAGACAACGTAACCATAACCATACCCCTACCTGAAGGCTTTGTAATATCCAAAATTGAGGGTGATGGAAACTGGACCGTGACTGGAAACACCATAACCTGGACCATGAAAAACGTTACAGTAGGCGACCCCAACCTGTACGTATCAGGATGGACCACCGGACCAGGAAATTACCTATTCACCGCATCAATAACCTCAGATACCTTCAACATCAACAGCATGGGAATTAGCCCCCTCACTTTAAACACACAACCAACAGTAAACGCAGCAACCACAACTAACACGGTTGGAATGCAAACCACCGGAACACCAGTAGTGCCCTTGGCCTTAGCAGTTTTAGGTGTACTCTGCGGATTAGTAGCAACCCGGAAAAACCAATAAAAGGATTTAATGAATCCTTTTTTCCACCTTTTTTATTTTTTTGTATTTTACAGGAATGAATTAGCTTTATTATATACCTCAATACTACAGAAACAAATTATGTTTAAATCATGATGGCTTTTTCATATATTGGGATAATCTTTCTTACATAAAATAAAATCCGGCTCTATTTGTGACTACATGAAGAATATTAACCTTAGATAGATACTTGAAAATATCTAAAAATAGTGGTGATGAGTCTTAAAAATAGGTCTTAGAGAAAATTGAGTTGAGTCTAAAATTTAGGTTTAATATAAATGAATAGAGATTTATTTTAGATTGGATATGGAATTATGATAAAAAGGGAATTAATAAGATAAAAGAAAATTAAGTTAAAAAATGGATTTAATGTTTAAAAAAGGGATTTAGATTTAATTATTTATGTGAAAATAATGGCCGGCGACGGTATGAGCTTCCCATAGGCTCTCGCCCACAGTACAACATCAAAACGTGGGAGGACTTTACTTCTGGGATCGAAACGAGACCAGGTGTAGCCCCTCCGCTATGGCCGCCGTGCCAAATTAAACAACCTATGAAGTTGGTTTTAGCATAATAACCCTACAGACTATGTCTGTTCAAGTTACAGGTCATTAACCCGTGGCATAACCGATGAATTGAATTGTATTTGATTATATATTGAATTGATTTAGGTTACTTCATGACTTTTTTCACCTGGAAGTAACAGTAAATCAGGAAACTGTAGTTTTATGTAATATGGCTAATTCAATGTATTTTTGGTTTTTACTGAAATTCAATGTTAAATGTGGTGAATATGAATTTTGAATCCTTAATTGTTTAAGGATGATAAATCCCTCATTTAATGAATTTATTAAGAGGGGGTTCCCCTCCACGTAAGTGGAGGGGATATGGGGTTAAACATTAGGGGGGTAAATCCCTCTTCCACAAGGGAAAAGGGACTAAA
>AMGN01000063.1 GCA_000309865.1 Methanobacterium sp. Maddingley MBC34
TTTCCAAATGGGAGTATGGGAAGATCAAGGTCTCCTAATCTTTTTAACCCTTCAGTAGAGTTAGCGGCGGCTGCAACTCCATTGGTTTTTTGCCGAACTGCAATGCTGTTTAGTGTGATGAGTTCTTTACTGTTATTTCGTTTCATCCATTCAACAATGACGTTGGTCATGTCGTAGGTAACAGTTGGTGGAACTACGAAGTCCGATAGGAATAGAACCAGGTCATCAGCGGTGTAAATTCTGAATGGGTGTATAGCTACTCCTTTGTAGAGAACTGCTAAAGGGGGGAAGTATTTAGACTCTATATGTCCAATTTCCTCCATTTTCAGTTCTTCCACCAGAAGCCATCCCACTATATTACCAATAAGCCCTAATTCCGGAGATCCTTCAATAACTGTTGCATTTTCAACATCTTTGGATATTATTTTACAACATTCTACTTCAGTTTCCACCATTTCAACCATCAGGGAGCACCCCCTGCTCCTCCTAAGTTTTTACCAGTTTGGGCATCAATATATATTTCACCCACCTGTTCACCATTCATCATAACTGGTACTAAATAAGCCGTAGTACCACCGTAAGTAGTCAGTTTAGGAGTTCCGGCAGTAGCCCCGTCCTGCAGAATATATTTTGAAGCTATTGTTTTAGCTTCTGAATATGATATCTTCACGGTAGTATCACTTCCTGATGCTGTTGATTTTTGACTGGAAGTTGTTGAAACACTAGATGCAGAACTTTGCTGGTTTCCAGAGTCAGTTCCAGTGCTTGAACTTGATTGTTGGCTTGTGTCTGGGCTGGTTGATGTCACTGGTTGCCATAATCCGGGAGTCTGGCTGGATATCTGGTAACCCGCAGCAGCCACACCAATTAACAATACTATAACCACTGATACCAGAATTTTGGAGTCTATCATCAGCTCACCTCTTGTGAATTATATTTGGATTTAAGATCAATTTTTTTATTCTTATTGTGAGAATTTATATTTTTGCTTATCTAATTCATCTAATAATATATTAAGAATATAATCTTATATTAAGATTTTGAAGATTTAAGATTTAATTCACATGTTATTTTTATATGTCTTTAAATCCCATAATTTCTTCCAATAAAAAGAACCACCCGTAATTTTTATTCACTTTTTCCTGATTTTTATATGAGATTATAGTTAAGTATATACTGCTATTTATATTTTTCATTTTGATTTTTAAAGAAAAGCTTATAATATTATTTAAAAGTTAGAGATAATGATGTTCTTATAAAAACTAAGAGGTGATACATTTGAGCGAAAAAATAGTCATATCGCCAACCTCACGACAGGAAGGACACGCAGAGTTGGTTATGGAAGTAGATGATGAAGGAATAGTAACCAAAGGCCGATACTTCAGTATCACTCCTGTTAGAGGTTTAGAAAAGATGGTAACAGGTAAAGCCCCAGAAACCGCACCAGTAATGGTGCAGAGGATCTGTGGTGTATGTCCAATACCTCACACCCTTGCTTCAGTAGAAGCTATGGATGATTCATTAGGTATAGAAATACCCAAAGCAGCTAGACAGCTAAGAGAACTTACTCTTGCTGCTCACCACATAAACAGCCACGCTATACACCAGTTCTTGATAGCACCTGATGTTGTACCAGAAAATCTGTTCACTACTGCGGTAGAATCAGTATCTGCCATCAGAAAAACCGCCCAATCTGTGGTGGAAACTGTTGCTGGGGAAGGAATACACCCATCCGATGTAAGGATAGGGGGTATGGCCGATAACATAAGCGAAGTTGCAAGAAAAAGACTTTACGCAAGATTAAAACAACTTAAACCAAAATTAGACGCCCATGTCGAATTAATAATTGGTTTAGTCGCAGATAAAGGATTCCCAGAAGGATTAGGTGTAACAAACGCACCAACACTCGCCACTGATATATTATATGGTGACAGGGAAAACTTCGATCTGGACAGATTCACAGAAATAATGCCAGAAAGCTGGTACGATGACCCAGAAGTTGCCAAAAGAGCCTGTTCAACCATCCCCCTCTATGATGGAAGGAATGTTGAAGTAGGTCCAAGGGCCAGAGCAGCTGTATATGGTGGATTCACCGAAAAAGGTGTAGTTGCTCAGCACGTTGCAAGAGCACTGGAGATGAAAACCGCACTATCCAAATGTATAGACATT
>AMGN01000064.1 GCA_000309865.1 Methanobacterium sp. Maddingley MBC34
CCTAAATCATCATTATTAAACCTAAATCATCCATCATGAACTCAAATCATCCATTATACAACTCTAATGTTGTTTGTATCATGAATATGGTTTTCTCATGTTTTTACTGAACATATTGTTTAACATTTTCACGGACAATGGCTGAGGCTCCGAAGCTTTTGATTCCTTTTAGCATTTCTGGGAATTTATTTTTATGAATCAAAACATTGACTTGGGAGAAGCTGGTTCCCTTAACTGCAGTTGGTTCATCTGAACAGTATTCATTGGAGAGCAGGAAATCTTTTACATCATCCAATCTGTGGTTGGCAATGTTAAACTTGACATCAAAGTATTCTCTTGCTTTTATTGCTCCGAATAACTGTTCGAAGATTATTTTTGCCTTCTCTGCCTTTTGAGGAGTGCAACTAGGACCAGCATACAATCCTGCACTTGATTCCATGATGGTTTCTAAGATTTTCAGCCCTGCTTTTCGTAGACTGCTCCCGGTCTGGGTATTGTCCACTACCAGATCGGCTCCTTTGGCTATGTAGACTTCAGTGGCACCATCGGAGTTGATGATCTGCACCATTTCATTATCTCCATCCCAGAGACCTCGTACCTGAACTAAAGGTTTACTTTCGCCGAATAATTCCTGGTAACCATCATTTTCCATAAAGAACTGGCGGGTGAGGTTGGGATATTCTGTGAAACATAGTATGGGATTTATTCTATCTTTATTGGCCCTGAAGAATTCTGAAAGAGATTCATATGGGTCATCAGCAGGTAATGCTACTATCAGCCGGGTTTGACCGTAGTCAAGGTCTCCAATCTTTTTTATGAGTTCTTCCTCCAGATTCACTGATTCTTCTCGGACCCAATCTTCTCCTATAATGGCTATATCAAGGATTTGTCTGTTCAGCTCTACTGGGGCACTTTGAGGTCGGGTTAGGAATCCTTTGATTTCTGGATCATTGGTTATGGTGATCTCATTTTCTTCCTTGCCTGGTTCGTATCCACGAACCTCGTAACCTGCATCAACGAATAATTGATAAGTGTTTCCTCTGTTAACGTTGTTTAAACTTCCTTTAGGAAGGCCAAGTATTATTTTTTCCATTTTAATAGCTCCTATTTCGCTGTTAATCCTATTAAGGCCTTTTTAAACTTAAATTGATGTGCTTTAAACTTAGGTATAGTTTGATTAATACAATCTAATATAATTATTCTCTTATTTTCTAAAACTAAATCTTATTTTTTAAATCCAAGCTAATTAATTTCTAAAAAAATGAGTATACCTCCCCTATAATGGCCCTGCATAATCATGGCCCTGCATAATTTTAAAAAACATGGACTGGCTTAAAAAAAGGAGAGTTAAAAATTTTAACTAATTATTTTAGAATTTAAACCCATAATTGGTCAGATTATAGGAGTAATTGGTTATGTTGTAGGTTGCCATGAATTTATCATAGCCCATGGTATAAAGCAGTGCTATTCCAATGGCCCAAAAAGTTCCTCCAATTAGTAGGAAGGCAATTCCCCAGTATTTGGCACTTTTTTCTTTCCGGGTGATAAGATATAAACCTGAAGCTATGGCTAATGGGAGGAAAAAGACTATACCAATGAGTCCAATGAGTTTTGATGCAAAGTATGACTTATTAGTTGGTTGTTTTTCTATGCTAATCTTAATTTCTTTGTTTTTCCCAGTTTCTCCATTGACAGGATAACTTGGGTTTTTTGGATAACCGCAGAACTGACAGCGGTCTGAATTTTCAGGATATTCTACTCCACACTTTGGACATCGCAAATTTTTCACCTTATATACAATACATCTATCCTTCATTTAATCTTATTGGAGAGTTTAATGAGAAAAAAATGGTCTGATTATGATAAAGTATACCATTACTTAAAATACTGTTTACTGTGGGATATCATAAAATCAATGCAATTCATCCCAGGATTGTAACCAATAAAGTTAATGCACTCTCACGATTCCTTTAACCTTATCAAAATCTGAGTCAAAAGATGCAATATAATCAATTTGGGATTGTTTCATGAGTTCTAATGAAAGAGAATCTGCAAAAGACAGCATCCCATCATACTGTAAGAAAATATTCATTGCCCTGGAACTTAATTCTTTATCCACATACTTCACTTCATGATTATCCATAATATAGTTGTATAATAAGGTCCCTTTCTTACCTCCTGCCAGACTCCCAACCATGGTCACGGCTTCAGAAAGAACAAAGATAGAAGTTACTTTATCCTGTTTGGTGACTTCAGGGAGTATATCTTGAAGCCGTTGATGCCACTGGTCCTTTCTAATGGATGCTGCAATGAAAAAGGAGGCATCAATAAATATCAAATCTTTTCTCCCCTTTGAGCTCTCTTTTTAAGCTCCACTGCATCTGTTTCCGGGCCTTCAACCATACCCAATATGTCGTTGATGTTCACCTTCTTCCGGAACCTTAACTCCACCCCACTATCGGTGGGAATCCATTCCATAATGTCCCCCGGACCAACATCAAACTTCTTCCTTATTTCCGCAGGAACAACCGTTTGAAAACCCCTGGATATCTTAGTTTCAGCCATTTGCATCACCTATTAAAATATTAGTTTTTAAAGGTATTTATGTTTTTTTGAAAATAATTTTTTAAAGTAAAATAGGTTTCAAAGTAAAATAGGTTCAAAAGTAAAATAATTTTCTTATCATTCTTCATTAATAACATTTCATTAATTTTTTCCAATGAAAAAGGTAACACTTTAATAATAGTTACATCATACTTAATAAAGAAGGTAAATATCCTTTATGAAAAACAATTATGAGAAGACAATAGTAACATTATGCTTAATAAAGAAGGGGAGATCTTATGATGAGAATAAGCATGTCATTACCCAAAAAACTGTTAAACGAATTCGACGAAGTATTAAAAGATAGAGGATACAACTCCAGATCCAAAGGGATCAGGGACGCCCTAAAAGACTACATAGTCAGGTACCAGTGGATGAAAGACATAGAAGGAGATAGAATCGGGATAGTGGCTGTTATCTATGACCACCACTACACTGGAGTACTGGAAGACCTCACCGACATCCAACACGACTTCAGGGACTACATAAACGCCACCATGCACATACATATGACCAGTAAAAGCTGTCTGGAGGTTATAGTGGTCAAGGGAGAAGCCCAGGAAATCAGAAACCTGACTGAAAAGATAATGAGACTGAAAGGTGTGGAACACGTCAAGCTGACCACTGCTGCAAGTGGAGAAGAATAAATAAATTCCTGTCAGGAACTATTATAAAAAAATTCAGTTATACCGGATTAATTCAATTCAGTTATACCGGGTTAATTTGTATAGTTTAAGGCAGTTACTTAAAAAAATTCATTTTTCATTTTTTAAAAGGTTTTTTTTAAAGGAAATAATCATTTAAAGCCCCAATTGCATAATTTAGGTGCCCATGACATTTTAACTGGATATTTTTGTATTCAACATAATGTAATCTAATTTTAGTCAACAGAGGGTTTTTAGGTTCAACATAGAGTTGTATTCCAATTCCATTACCTGGTTTTTTTTATTATTTTACATTAGTCAGAGTTAGTATTGTTAATACACCAAGTTTTTAACATTAGGAGAACTAAGGAATTACTAGTTTGAAAAAAATATCAGGGGATTTAAAAAAAATGGCATCGATGTGTTCAAATCCAGATTGTGGTAATATTAGACGGGTTGTGGGGGTTTGCCCCGAGTGTGGAAGTCCTGCTAAAGATTTGGGATTTAAGGAAGGCACCGCACTGATAAAACTTAAAAAAGAAAATATGAATCGTAGAGAAGATGAAGCTCGGGAAATGGCTGTTCCAGAGATGGATGATAAAGTAGATGAAATAGTAGATGATGAGATAAATGATGAGATGGAGGGTAAGATAGATAATGAGATAGATGATAAAAAAGATGTTGAAATAAAGGATGAAATACAAACTAAAGTGGACGAAACTAACGAAGAAATGGTTAAAACTGGTAATTGGAGCAACAATCCACTAATAAAGATTATAGTTTTTATTGTAGTTGTAATAGTATTTTATATGCTATTCAAATCAATAATGGGTTAAATCAATCATTACACTTTAAAAATAAGAAAGAATGGATTAATCAATCTTTTCTTCTCTTTTGAGAAGACTTCTATCCTCAGTTATAGTCACCAAGAATAGATTATTTTACCCTAATCATTATCAAAGTACATACATAAGTTCAAAATCCCAATATGGTCTGATTTTAGTTCTTATTTTCTCTCATTTATCACCTGTTAAATATCACTTAATTTCTGCATGTAACTTTAGAAATTTCTACATATTAAGCCCCATTAACCTGTTTCACCATACCAAACCCCATACTATTCTTCTCACCAATTCCAGAGTCATAAGCAAATTTCACCAGTCTATCATCAGCCTCCATCTCAAAATGCATCAAATAAGCCCTATGATATGTCTGAGTACCATTCTTATCAATTGTAATCCGTTTCCTTTTCACTGATTTCATATCAGGAACGATTTTAACATACTCATCACCATCATAAACATCATAGAATGAGTTGTACTTACGAATGAGGTTCTGCTGAAGTGCAGTGTAAAATCTTAAGTCTCCAGGATTAAGATCCCATATCCGACCATTTTCACGTTTTATACGAGTAATCACTGGCGACATGGTCTTCATTTTCATCTTCTTTTTAAAATCAGGCTGTTTCAAAAGCTCAACCTGTTCCACCATGAGCCTGTCTCCTTTGAAATTGATCTCTGGATCTTCCAGATAGCCCTCCACATACTCTGTATCAAATAGTCATGAGGTGAGGAAATGTAGAAATGGAACTTACCCTCCCTGGAGATCAGACCATTCTTGGAGGGTCTGCGGCGAGGAATGTTTATCTGAGAAAAAGTAAAATGCTTAAAGTCCTTAGATGCATGGAGCTGGCTGGCTAAGTCAAGATCTGCTATCTTACGATATATAATGGCAGAGAGAATATGATTATAATTATAAGGAATTAAATAATTATTTTTTGGTGCTTTTAAAGATATTTTAAGCCTTATATTAAAACCCCCAACCAGACTCCCATCTGGTAACATAAAGTACTTTCAATATTATTTAATATTAACCTATTATCCAATAATATCTTCAACTATTTAAATGTATCGGGAAAAACGTCTACAGTTATACATAAAATACTAATTGTATACTAAAAACATTCAATCGTTACTTGAAGAATATAAATTTCAGGTTTATAATAAAAAAGCCCATTAAAGAGGTGCAAAAACATCCATTTACCTATATTTAGAGATGACTAAAAATTTAATAGATACAACTTAAAGAATATTAAATGATAATATGAAAGACCATATAACAAGATCATCAGAAGTTCTAAAGATAAAAAAGGAAATAATTCCCATTTTAGAACGTTACGGCATTAAAAAAGCCGGATTATTTGGTTCAGTAGTTAGAGGGGAGCTCAAGGAAGATAGTGATCTTGACATTCTGGTTCAAATTGAAGGAGAAGTGAGTTTACTGGATTTTGTGGGACTTAAACTGGATCTTGAGGATAGGTTAGGGAGAAAAGTTGATTTAGTAGAGTATAGCACGATTAAACCCCTTTTGAGAGAATCTATACTCAAAAAACAGGTGGCAATCCTTTGAAGAAAGATTTTAGGGTTTATGTTGAGGACATTCTCGAAAGTATTGCTAAAATTGAAGAATATACAAATTCAATAACTGAAGAAGAGTTTTATAAAAGTTCTTTTCATCAGGACGCTGTTTTTAGAAGGTTAGAGATAATAGGTGAAGCAGTTAAAAATATCCCTCAGGAAATAAAGGATAAACATGTAGAAATACCTTGGAGACGAATAGCTGGAATGCGAGATATTTTAAACACCAGTACTCTGGTGTTAAACTGGAAACAGTCTGGATTGTTATAAAAAAAGATATTCCTGAGTTAAAACGGAATATGATTGATTTAAAACCTTATTTTGAGTATAAAACTCCAATTTAAACTGTGAAATTAATCCTCTTTGTGTTATTAGATAATGTTCTTCTTTATATCCTTAAAAATTTGTTTTGAAATTTGGTTTTTATCCTAACTTAGAGGATTTTGACCCTCTTAAACCTCTATTTCAATCTTATCATAATTTAAGATTGGCATTAGCTTTCTCTTTGGACCTTCCTTAAACTGGATTA
>AMGN01000065.1 GCA_000309865.1 Methanobacterium sp. Maddingley MBC34
CTGGTACTCACTGCATTGTGCTTTGTAGGTTTTGGAATAATGGTTTCTGCCAGGGTGTCAACTCAGGAAGATTACACCCAGATGGTGATGCCCTTCACCATGCCCATGATGTTCGTTTCAGGAGTTTTCTACCCCATTGAAACCATGCCCTGGATATTCCAGAAAATAGCATACATAACACCTTTAACCTATGCTAACGACGCATTAAGAGGAGTTATGTTAAAAGGAGCAGGAATAGGAGATATATGGATAGATATAGCTGTTCTTGCGGGTTTCACCCTACTATTCTTCGCTATGGGCGTAACCAGATTTAACAGAGACATTTAAGAAGAGTTTAACTAACGAATGTGTAATAAGGTGATAAAATGGATATTGGAAAAAAGCAAATCCTTCTCGGATTTATGATAACATGCCTTATGGCATCGCCAATGGGCATTGCATCAGTTGCTGGCGCGGATTGGAATTCGTTCCATGAAAACGCCCAGCACACAGGTTTTACTGACCAGGCCGCAGATTTCACACCTACAGTATGGTATTTCAACACACAGGGAGCGATAAAATCATCCCCTGCCATAATGAACAAAATAATCTATTTTGGTTCTAATGATGGCCATGTTTACGCAGTCAACATGGAAGACGGTACCAAACTTTGGGATTACAAAACTGACGGAGCCGTAGTATCCTCTCCTGCCCTGGCGGGAGATGTTCTTTACGTGGGATCATCAGACGGATACCTTTATGCCCAAGATACCAAAAATGGTGATGTTAAGTGGAAATACAAAACTGGTAATGCCATTGAATCCTCACCAGTGGTCCAAGGTAATCGGGTATACGTAGGTTCAAACGATGGCCGGGTTTATGCAATAGATATAGATAACGGGACCAAAGTATGGGAATATAACACTGGTAATTCAGTTAGATCATCCCCAGTTATCTCTGGAAGCACACTGTTTGTTGGATCAGACGATGGAAAAATATACGCCCTGGATACCGATACAGGTAATAAAACATGGGAATACACCACCGGAGATAAGGTGGAATCATCACCCGCAGTGATGAATGATATGGTTTATGTTGGATCAGACGATGGGAAAGTATACGCCCTTAGTACCTCTGATGGAACACTCCAGTGGAACTACGATATGGGCAAAGCAGTTGCTTCCTCACCAACAATTGACACCAATGACAACAGCCTGTTTGTAGGGGCTGACAACGGTAAGATGATGTGTTTGGACACCCGAACAGGGGTGGAAAAATGGAATTACACCGCCAGTGGTGCGGTGAAGACCACAGCAGCCATCACCGATAACAAAGTAGTATTTGGATCCGATGGAGGTACGGTTTACATAGTGAACAAGTACAACGGTAACGAAGAGTGGAGCTACAATCCGGGCTATGGTATCCTTAACCAACCAATGCAGTCTTCTCCAGCAACCTACGGAAACATGATCTACATTGGTGCAGATGATGGATCACTGTACGCCCTTAATAACGACAAAAAAACCGCTCCCATGTCAGTATACGTCTACTACATCGGTGCAGGCATAGTAATCATAATTGCCATTTTACTGATTGGTAGAGCTGTACGTGACCGGCGAAAAAATAAGGAATAAATAAAAATTATCTTAAGATACTGTTCTTAAGATATACAGAAGATCTAATCATCTTCTGTTAATTTTTTTTAAATTATTTTAGAATAAATATCAAATAATTATTTTTAAAATAATTAATACTAAAAAAATCTGAATAAAAATTAGAGATTGAACAAAATTAGAATAGACCCTATTCTTTATTTTCTTTAATAAAAGCTCTGCGATGTTGAATTAAACTCAATGTTAAATTTAAATAAAAAAAAGGAAAACAGGAGGTTTAAAAACTATTTACTGAACTCCTTTGCAAGCTGTATTTCAATGGCCGAAACATTGGTGGAGGTTCCCTCATTATTCATAATTTCTTCTGTGCATATTTCAATGCCTCCAATATCCACATCAGTTATGAATCTGTTTCTGACTATCTCTGCAACATCCACTGCTCTAGAAATGGCTCGTCCTCTGGCTTTTAGTATTACTTCGTTGGTACCGCCGTTCATCTGTGTTACTACAGCTAATACATAGTTCATTACCGGTTTGTTTCCAATGTACACCACATTTTCCTCTGACATTCACTTAACCTCCATTGATATACTATGATACTAAGGTGTTACTAATATTATATATATTTTATGACACAGTTTAAAGAAATAAGCCATTTGAAACGTTCCGAAAAATAAATATCTGTTAAAACCCATTAAATATCTGTTAAACCCCCTTTGTTTTTTATAATATTGACTGAACACTGAAAACATTTTATATTTTGAATAAGTTCATCTAAAGGGATCCACTCTTGACTCGCTCCTACAAAAAACTGGGAATAAAAATAAAATAAAAACTCTTCCGTGCCATATGAATACTTTTTGGAGGTTAATGGATGCCTCTATTCTTATTCAATGAATTATCCAATGAATAATTCAGGGAAACAGGAACCAATACTCGGGACATGTAACATATAATACTCAAAAATTATGAGTCAATTGCGCGGAATATTACCACAAAACCATCTACATTATCCTCAAAATCTTTAATTAGGGTCACACTGCCATCAACTGTTATTTTACTTCCATCTTTGGTTGGTAGAATGGCTCTCTTGAAATGAGATTCATTCATAGAAATGTCCTCACCCTTGGGGAATTTGTAATCCATGGGTTTGAATATATCCCGTACATCATGACCTAAAGCATATTCCTCCAGCCAGCCTGTTAATTCTTCAGCCATTGAATTCATGAATCTAACCTGGCCATGGGGATCCGTGGCAATTACCCCATCACTGATGCTTCTGAGCATAGCCCCTAACCATTTATCATGTTTTCGGAGCTTTTTTTCCAGCCGATCCCGGTACAGGGTTATTTCAATGGCAGTATTTAGTTCACTTTCTTCGAATGGTTTGCGTAAAAATCCATATGGTTGTTTGAGAATAAATCCAGAAGGTTCGGTTATTTTGGCCCGTTGAACTGTTTTCTCATCAGAGTAAGCCGTCAGGTAGATAATGGGAATTCCCAGTTTGGAACGGATCTTTTCTGCAGCCTGAATACCATCCATTTCACCTTCCAGTTTGATGTCCATGAGCACCAGATCCGGTTTTAACTCTTCAGATGCTTTAATAGCCTCTTCACCAGTAGACACAATGGCCGGTACATTAAAACCAACACTATTTAAGGCTTTTTTCATGTCTTCAGCGGTAATCCTCTCATCTTCCACTATCAGGATATTTATATTGGCCATTTCATACTCCCCCACTAAATCTGCCTAACCACAACTAACACTGCTTTTTCAAAATTGTTCATCATCGTTTTGAACCTTAAAAGACACTACCATCCCGTTTATTCTTTGCCTATAATCTTTTATAGGAGTTACAGTACCATTAATAGCAAAACGTGACCCATCACGCGAAATTATTTCCGGTGTTCCCTCGGTGGTCAGGACATCTTCCAGAGATGATTCGTCATTTATTTCAGAGATTGATAAGAAAACTTCTTCTAAATCCTTACCCAACGCATTATCTTTAGTCCAGCCAGTTATTTTCTCAGCAAGGGAATTAATGAACCTGATTTGGCCTGTGGAATTGGTTGCAATCACCGCTTCGCTGGTTTTCAGTAACATGGCCGATGCAATCTGATCATGTTCTTTTTCCATTTGATGCCGGTATAATGTGATTTCTATAGCAGCATGGAGTTCGTTCTCATCAAATGGTTTGCTTAACATTCCCTGCCCTTTAACTAGAAATCCAGATGGTTCGGTTAATTTAGCTCTTTCAACAGTCTTTTCATCGGAATAAGCAGTTAGGTAAATTACCGGGATATCATATGATTTTCGTATTTTGGCAGCTGCCTCAATACCATCCATTTCTCCCTCTAATTTAATATCCATGAGTACTAAATTGGGTTCAAGTCGTCCGGCCTGTTGAACCGCATCTTCACCTGTAGAGCATATTACGGGTACTTTATAACCTGCAAACTCCAGTCCTGCCCGTATGTCTTCTGCTGTGATTCTTTCATCTTCCACCACCAGAATAGTTGCACTGGCCATGGTTATCTGTGCTCCTGAAATTTATACAACATAACGCTTAACTAGTTTAGTACTTGGTAATTATATCTTTACCATCTTATAATGATTCTCTGTGCTTATTATCACACATCCAGGTGCACCTTAACCACAGGTGCATCTATCTCGCCATGAGGATTTTGTTAATAGCATCTAACACCGCTTCAACACTGGCCATGACCACGTCTTCCACAGTCGAACGTCCAGTGGCACTGTTACCTTCACCATCAGCCATGATTACAAACACCTCTGCCAGGGCATTGGTACCACCGGTTATTGCTTCAATATGGTATTCTTTAAGTTCAATGTCTGCAGTTTCTCTCACCAAATCTTGTATCGCATTAATGGCAGCGTCAACTGGGCCCACACCTGTTTTTGCAGCGGTTTTTATCTTACCATCAATGTTTAGTTTAACTGTAGCTGTGGGAAGTACGTTATCCCCTGTCATCACCGTGAAACCTTCCAGTTTGACCTTTTCTTCCTTGGGTTTTCCTAAAACTGTTTCAGCCAGTGCCTGTAGATCTGCATCGGTAACCATTTTACCCTTATCACCCAGCTTCTTCACTTGATCATATAAGCTGCAGAACTGGTCTTCATCCATCTCAATATCATAATCATCAAGTTTGGATCTTATGGCCCGGGCCCCGGTGTGTTTTCCCATGACTATACGGCGAGTGTGGCCTACCATCTCCGGTTTCATTGGTTCATAGGTCTCAGCCTTCTGTAATACCCCATGAACATGTATTCCTGCCTCATGGGCAAATGCATTTTCTCCCACAATGGCCTTGTTAGGGGGCATTTTCACCCCGGTGATTCTGGAAACCAGTTCCGAGGTTCCCACTAAGAGTTCTGTGGTTATATTAGTTTTAACACCATAAGTAGCCATAAGAGCCATGACCACCTCTTCTAGCGAAGCATTACCTGCTCTTTCACCTAAACCATTTATAGTGGCATGGACCTGTTCGGCTCCGGCCTCCACTGCAGCCAGGCTGTTGGCCACTGCCACTCCAAAATCATCATGACAGTGCACACTGATGGGGATATTAACCACATGTTTAAGGTCACTTACCAGTTGCCGCATTGACGATGGCACCATAACTCCCACTGTGTCCGGGACATTGATTACATCTGCCCCTGCATCCTCCACCGCAGTGTAGATGTTTTTAAGAAAATCAAATTCAGTTCGAGTAGCATCTTCTGCTGAAAACTCGGCAATAATGCCATGATCTTTGATGTACTCCACTCCATCCACTGATTTAGTCAGTATTTCCTCCTGACTCATGTGTAACTTGTATTCCCGGTGTAATGGAGATGTACCAATGAAGGTGTGAATGTAATCCACATCTGAATCTATGGCAGCATCCAGATCATTCTGTAGAGGTCTAGCCAAACCACATACCTGAGCATTCAGCCCCAGATCTTTGACCTCCCTAGTGGCTTTTCTCTCGCCTTCTGATGCAGCGGGAAAACCTACTTCAATAACATCCACTCCCAGACGATCCAGCCTTTTGGCTATTCTAATCTTTTCGTCCGGCGTTATGGCCACCCCTGGTGTTTGTTCACCGTCACGGAGGGTGGTATCGAATATTCGCACCTTTTCAGGTATTTTCATTTCTTTTTTTACCTTATCTATGTACATGGGAAGACCCCTGTGGTTTGACATTAATTAGTGTTTGTATATGACTTCATAAAAAAATTGTGTTAAAAAAAAGATTCTTATAAATCTGCCTTAGGAAATCATGTGCCCATGGCCAGGCTCAGGAAGTTCCTGATACCCGGTGCCAATCCCAGAATAAATATAGCCAGTTTTAACATGTTCCTAATGGTCTTATCTTCCACATAGGTATCGATAATGTATAGGGCAGGCAATATAACTGCTATTTTAAGGGGAAACATTACAATGGCGCTGTCCATCATCTGGGTGAGGGCATTGGGCAGGACGTGCTGCTCACCATAACCATAGTAATCCACCGCAATGAATGTGGAACTGGCATCTAAGAGGTGAGCTAAAAGAACACCCAAGTTAAATTTATCTTTTAAAAGACTCCATTTCGTACCCAGAAGTATAAATGGAGTAGAAACAAGAATCCATGATCCTATTACCTGGAACACTACCACTGGATTAATATTTTGAGTGTAATATATGTTGGGAACACACATTGCTGCGCCCACTGCAAATATGATGTAACGATAATCCCATCCAACCTTACGTTCAATTAAAACTGACGCTAATAGAGTGAAAATGGCAGTTAACCCCGTTAATATATATATACCTGGAGTTACCAGGATATAGGTTAATGGATATATGCCATTGTCCACCAGGGCCCGAGCACTGGAACCAAAGAATATGAATGGAATTAATGGTATGAAAAGGTCTTTTGGGTCTTTATCAATCCATCGGAACACCCTGATGATTAGGAGAATTACCAAGCCTAGGATAATACCAAAAACTATAGTATTCAGGGTGGTGTAACCAGGGTGCAGGTAGATGAAGTTCTCCTGGATGTACTGTACGACTTGATCAAGAACCATGGCCCTATGTAGGGTGTTAAAATATTTAAATTTATCTTAACATGTCCCCAAACATTTCATCCTCTTTAAAACGGGATACGAGTCTGATAAAATGGAGATATTAAAATATTCTTGGAAATAATCAGAGCAGAAAATCAAAATAATACTGAAGGATAATAAAAAGGATAATAAAATATTCTTTAAATTCTTCTGATCTTCTTGTTAATAACTTCTTTAAGTATAAGGGGCAATGGTGTTCGATCTCCGAAAACATTGGTCTTCCCAGAAAGAATACCCTTTATTATACCATCCACTGAGAAGTCTGCTTCCACTTCGGTGACACAACTACCAATGGCCCCTAAAAAGTGCGCATCACTGGCACCGATCTGGGGGATGTTCCTTTCTTTAGCCATGTTCTTAGCTCGCCAGTTGGAATATCCAAATATGTATCGAGAATTGAGGGTTTCCATGGCATCCACATCCACAAATTTCACATTGGTGAACAGTCCTTCCCGGTAAGTTACGAATGGGTGGGCTGCCACTGCAATCCCTCCCTGAATACGTATGAGTTCCACTGTTTCCTCCGGGGAGATTCCTTTTGGTATTTCTTCACTGATACCCAGGGCCACAATGTGTCCCTTGCTGGTGGAAACTTCCATGGCAGGGATGATTACCAGATCATCCATTCTGCCAAAATCTTTTAAAGCAATCTCAGAACCCCTAAGAGTGTTATGATCAGCAATTGCAATTGCATCCAGACCAATTTTGCGAGAATGCTTAATAATATCCTTCACCGTAACGGTGGAGTCTCCAGAACAGGTACTGTGAATGTGAGGGTCAATGATCATCAATATCACTTGTCCTTTATTTATCCCTATTTTAATTTAATAGATTTTATCAGTCCCGCTGGTCCGGTCATCATCACGTCGCCCCCTGGAGCGGCGTTGTGCACATTTAAATCTGTCTCAGCCAGTATGGCACGCTTTGGCCCAGTGGCCACCACATATTCATAGGAGTCTATTGCATCCACCACCCATGCCCCGTGACCATGTTCATCATGAACCTCCTCATGAGTGATAGTACCTTCAGATAATCGTTTCACAAGTTCTTCTATTCGTTTAGGAGTTAAAATACCAGTATGATGCTCGAAAACTCCGTGAATCTTCCCATCCATAAAAGATGCCGCCAGTGTATGCCCGTTGCCTACATCAATGGCCACATACTTATCCATTTCACTTACAAGAGGATCTATAGTTGCTCCACAAATTGAAGCAAATTTAGAGTCCATTATAAGCGGTTCGTAACCTTTTAAGGTTCTAAAAACCCCCTGCATACGGGTGAAATATTCTGGGGCTTCCCCCTGGTAGGCAAACTCTTCAGGTGCCCGTGGAATGTCAAGTTTTTCCCTTATCTTCTGAAAACGGAAGTTCCGGTCACCAGTTCCTGCCTGGTAACCATGATCTTGCACTGCCACCCCAATACGATCGAAGTCAAGTTCCACATCAAAATTTAATAAAGCATCCCGGATTGCATTTAAATCAACATCTTTAAGCTCTAATTCTGGGATTTCAGGATGTTTTTCCCTATCTGAGATAATTTCCACTCCGGTAGACCTTACCCGTTCCAAGTCATCCCGGACTGTTCTGGCTGAATTCTCGGTCATGACCACCCGATAACCTTTATCAAGATGATTTTTGATGGCTTTATTTACAGGTCCACCACCCATAGTGTCACCACTCAAAAACAGGTCATTATGGTGTTTTTTTATCCTGTTAGCCATAATTTGAGTAGGAGAAGGAAGAACCATCTTCACCGCATTCTCCATTGAGTCATAAGAATCGTACAGCATTATATCCTGAGTTCCAGTACCCACATCGATTGCCAGTATTTTCATGGTTTATAGTATAGGTCCTTTTATAATAAGAATTACACCCCAATTCCGATGTACACATATATACAACAAAGATTTAAGTAGTACGTTAAGTATATTATTGTGTCAGACAATTATATAGTGGAACAAGTGAAAAATCTATAAAAATACACAGATTATTTCATTGATTTTTCAGAATCTCCTATTATTGGATCTATTTAATAGGGCACAAATAAGGATGAAATTTCTAAAAAAGTATGAATTCAGGTTAAATTTAAAATCAAGGAAAATTTAAGAGGTGAAATTCATGTACAGTGTAAAATTAACCGAAAAAGAAATTCCCAAAAAATGGTACAACATCGCTGCGGATTTACCAGTAGAGTTCCCTGCATACGATCAGACCGAAGAAGGAAAACAACTGGAAAATCTACCAAAAATATTCTCCAAAGGAGTGTTGGAACAGGAACTATCCACTGAACGTTACATAAAGATTCCTAAGGAAGTTAGAAATATTTACAAACAGATGGGCCGACCCAGCCCCCTAGTAAGAGCCAAAGCTCTGGAAGACCATCTGGACACCCCTGCCAAGATATTCTACAAAAGGGAAGATACCTCCCCTACTGGAAGTCACAAGCTAAACACTGCAATAGCTCAGGCATACTACGCCAAAAAAGACGGTGTTGAACGATTAACCACTGAAACCGGTGCCGGACAATGGGGAACTGCCCTTTCACTGGCCTGTAACCTTATGGATATGGACTGCACAGTTTACATGGTGAAAGTGTCATTCGACCAGAAACCATACCGTAAAACCATCATGCAACTTTACAACGGAGAAGTGTTGGCTTCACCAACCAATAGAACAGATTTCGGTAGGAAAGTTCTAAAAGAAAATCCAGAACACCCTGGAACCCTGGGAGTGGCCATATCCGAAGCAATTGAAGATGCCTTAAACGATGAAAAAGTGTACTACTCTCTGGGAAGTGTTTTAAACCACGTAATGCTGCACCAGACAGTAATTGGACAGGAAACCCAGAAACAATTGGAAATATTCGACGAAACCCCCGATGTTATGGTGGCCTGTGTTGGTGGTGGCAGTAACTTTGCCGGATCCATCTTCCCCTTCGTTAAGGACCAGTTAGATGAAAAAATCGATTGTAAGTTCATTGCAGTGGAACCATCCCACTGTCCAACCCTGACCCAGGGTGACTACTGCTACGACTTCGGAGACACCGCCGGACTCACCCCACTCATCAAGATGTACACCATGGGACACGACTTCATACCCCCATCAGACCATGCTGGAGGCCTTCGCTACCACGGTATGTCCCCATTAGTGGCCCTTCTGGTCCACGAAGGCATTGTGGAAGCAAGAGCCGTGGAACAAACCGATGTATTCAAAAGTGGAGTGTTGTTCGCACGGACAGAAGGAATTGTACCTGCACCAGAAACCTGTCACGCCATAAAAACAGGAATAGACGAAGCACTTGAATGCAAGAAGACTGGTGAAGAAAAAACCATAGTGGTTAACTTCTCTGGCCACGGACTCCTTGATCTTGCGGGTTATGATGATTATCTAGAAGGTAAAATAGTAAATTAATCCATCTAAACTTTTTTTTAACCCCAAAAAACCTTTTTTTATTTTTTTAAACACTCTTGCTTTTTTCCATTCCCCAATAGGTTGGTGGGGCGTTGTCATTTTGAGACTGTTAAAGAAAAATATCAGTAGAATATATCTATTTATAATCCATCATTCATAGAATTAATGTATAAATTTAGACTTAAATTGGAGGATCATTATTATGTACCAGATAGGGGAAGCCTTAATCGGAAACGGAAATGAAATTGCTCACATTGATCTAGTAATTGGAGACAAAAACGGGCCAGTAGGTGCTGCCTTCGTGAATAACATGTCAAATCTTTCACTGGG
>AMGN01000066.1 GCA_000309865.1 Methanobacterium sp. Maddingley MBC34
TCTAAATTTACTATTCCTTCAACATAAACAAATATCTAAAATTTACTATTCTTTTTATTTATCATCTATTATTAAATAGTTTTACAGTTAAGATTTATACTCTTTTATCTCTTTAATTTTATACTCTAATTTTATATTTAAGTCTTTCACTTTTAGTATTTTAATTTTTTAGTCTTTTTATTGGTTTTTTTTATTCTAATCCTAATTCAATTTTAAAAATATTCAATTTACTATTTTCTGGTATATTACTACAACTCCAAATGATTTGATAATACGATAACCATTTAGATCTGGATGGGGGTTACTGAGGGAGTCTATATAATAATCAACATCATTTTTTTGGAGGTAATCTGCAAATTCATCCGGGCTGTTAAAAAACCTTGGATATCCACCCAGTATTTCTTTTTTAAGATACCATGTCACTGCATTAGGATAATCAGATGATATAACTTTGTCTTGATAGTTAGGGTCATTTTCCATAATCCATTCACAAGAGTTTCCTATATCCACTGTAAATGTTTTTTTTGGAGTGTGACCCATATAAGTTGCAGTTGCTGATGATAAAAACACTAAAGCCAGAATAATGTAAATTCCCCATGATCTCATATTCTCATATTTGATTTTAGGTTCAATCATTTTTATAAATCCACTAAAACCTAAAATAATGAAATATACAAGTGCAGGAGCCATGGTGATAAAATACCTGTCAACTTTTATTGGTAAAATTCCTTGAAATATTAAATAGGCACAGAACCAGGATAAAAACATTAAATCCAATCCTAATCCATGGTGGTGTTTAACCATTCCCCTGGTTAAAAATTTATATAAAATGTATAAAGTTACCAATAAAATCATTTCACTTACAATAAATGATTTGAAATAGAAACTAGCAGCACATGCAATGATTAAGCCCGTTATTAATGATGTTTTCGTTAAATTAGGGATGTTGATAAGTGATTTCATGGTTTTTGAATTATTTTCATTTTTTATCCCAACTTTCGAACTGAAAACCTGATAAACATAAAATAATAGACCTAATACTGTTATTAAACAGATCAAGTATGCTAATATTGATGGTGTTCCCTGTGAAGGGTTCAATATTTGTTGATAGGTTCCAGTAATAGGAGATATGGAAATGTAATTCAATAAATTCTCCAGATAGTACAGTACATTGGGATTGTAGGCAACATCACCCACACCAGTGGATGAAGAGGTGAGTACACCTATTATTAGAGTGTATATTGATGACAAAATTCCTAATTTCACAAGAAAAATCATGGAAAGAGTAAATAAAACTGTAAACTCCACAGCTATCCATAAAATCACTTTTTTTATATTTTCAATCTGTTTGATAAGGTCTAAATTAATCAAACAGTAGAGTAATATGGGAATAATTATGAGTCCTGCAGTATACCGGGCAAGGAAAGCTAGTATAAGAACAGGTAGAACAAGATATAAGAATTTTGGATCCTCTCTGACACCAATAACAAGAAAATAAATGGCCCAAATTGAAAAAACAACCCCTGGGATGTCAATACCACCACTGGTAGCCCAGCTCATTATTATGGGTAATGAAATGAATATTAAACTACCTGTAAAACTTTGAATTGGATTAAAACGTTGTTTCAGGAGTAAATATAATCCAAGAACTCCCAGTATGGATATTACTCCACTCACAATGAAAATAGCATTCAGGGACACATATCCCATTCTAAAAATAATGGAAGTTAAGAAGGGAATTAGTGGTGGGAGGTATATGAAGTCAGTTACACCTTCAACCCCCATACCAGCAAAGTAGGTTGCGGTATTCAGATAATTGAAAACATCCCAGTAAGGAACACCTATTTTCATCTGAACACTCAGTAAGTATGTAATTATTCCTACTGTGATTAATGTTAACATTAAAAGAGGGTTTTGAGCTATTTGGATGAAATAATCAAAATTTGACCTCTTTTTCTTCGTTTTTTTGTCCAATTAATCACCATATTGTGCGGGAAACTTTAGGATTTTCAGGTAAAAATTCATGTTGCTAATTTTCAGGATATGAAAGTTATCTAAAGTTATAATAATTTTATCATGAAATTAGATTATCTAAAAGTTATCTCGTCATTTTTTTTATTCTCAACAAACCATTCCACAGTCTCCTTCAGATCATCAATAAACTTCTCAGGGGGATTAAAACCAAAAGATTTTGCTTTATTAGTATCTGCTAGAGAATGTTTAATATCCCCTGGTCTTGTTTTGTGGTGTACAGGATCTATATGTTTACCCGTTACCTCGTTGATTATATCAACAAGTTCATTGATGGAAGTACTCTTTCCAGTTGCTATATTAAATGATCCAGTCTCTTTGGATTGACTCGCAAGTAAATTAGCCTTCACTACTTGTTTAACATATATAAAATCTCTGCTCTGCTCACCATCACCATATATTACTGGCTTTGTCTCGTTTAAAATGGCATCAATGAAATGGGGAATAACAGCTGCATACTGGGAGTTGGGATCCTGTCGTGGACCAAAAACATTAAAGTATCTTAATGAAACTGTAGGTAAACCATAAATATCAGTAAATAACTGGCAATACATCTCACCAACGGCTTTAGAAAGGGCATAGGGGGAAATAGATTTTACAGGAGCATCTTCGGATAAAGGAAAATTTGTATTATCTCCATAAACAGCTGATGAAGATGCAAAAACAACTTTTTTAACATGGGTATCCCTTGCAGCCAAAAGAACCTTCAAAGTACCGGTAACATTCACTGAGTTACACTTCAATGGATCAGTCACACTGGCGGGTACACTGGCCATTGCTGCATGATGAAAAATGTAGTCACATTCTTCGAATGTTTTTTCAAGCTCAATTTCAGTTATGTCCCCTAAATCCAGGCTTATATTGTCCAATTCAAGGTGTTTAATGTTTTTTACACTGCCACTGGATTCATTATCCACCACAACTACTTCATTTTCCTGGCAAAGATTCTCTACTAGATGGGATCCTATGAACCCCAGACCACCAGTGACTGCAACTTTTTTATTTCTCATTTTAACCTCATGATTTAAACCTGATTAATTTGTCACATTTACCAGAAGGAAAAGTGATCGGTATACAGTTATATTATCCGGTAATTTGTACAAATTAAATTCTAATTTATATTGTCCAGAATATTCTGCAGTGAATTCAAATGGTATCTCCTTTTTCTGACCATTCATCAGGGTGAAATTTTCTGTTTTTAATGTTTTATTGTTTCCAATTATCATCATCTGGTAACTGGATGTGGAATGTTCCTGGTTAACAACACCCACTGTTAGGTTACCGCTTTCACCTGTGGTTAAATTAGTAGGATAATCTCCGGCATTCCCATTTTGACCCAGCAAATAAAATTCTGTGTATTTTTCAGTTTCATTGGGAGTTAAGATAATATAAAATATTCCTAAGAGTCCAATGATAAGGAAAATTACTATAATTATTGAAAGAGTTCGATCAACATTCATCAATGCACTTCCATAGATCCAAATATAATCTTTAAGTTTTGGACTATTTATCAGTTATAAGCTATATTTTAGTTATGAATTAATTTAAAGGATATAATTTTATCTAAAAAGTATATATTGAAGATTTAGATTTAGTAATATTAGTTGAACTTGTTATAATTAGTTTTTTAATTATACCCATGTTCTATAAATTTTAATATTAAAGGATTTCTAATGCAGTTCATAAATTTTTATCCTAATCATCAATTTATTCTGTCAAATTATTAGACTTATTATTCTATATGTTCTAGAACGATGTTATAAGTGTTACAAATTGGCTAAACTTTAGTTTAGTTTGAGATTGATGATTAGGCCATATTTAACCATTTATTCCACTATAAACTGATTGTCAATATTCGGATTTGGCTTTATAGCAGTGAATTTTAAAATAGATAGTGTATTTAAGAATAAATAGAGTATTTAAGAAAATAAAATAAAAAAATAGAATATTGGTTTTATTAGAATAAACCAATATCTTATTTAAAATATGTTTAGTCTTTTTTCCGATAATTTTAGTCTACTGCTTCGTTTAATATTGCATTGGCCATTTCTGCGAGACCTCCAGTGGTAACTAAGAAATCATATCCATTATTATAGAGGAACTGATCTGGATTTGCCAATCCGGTGAATGACGCATCAGAGAAGTCATCATCATGTGCTCTTGGTAACCAGGCAAGACCTCTAATGTCTGTGGATGGTGGTGAAATAAAGATAGTATAAACCTCTCTACTTCCCTTCAAATTCTTATACCACGTTGTACCCATTTCATAGAGAGTTCCTGCACAAGCACCACCATATATGTCAACTACCAGAGAGTTCGCCGGTGCAGAACTAAGTACGGAGACGTGTGTATTTGGACCTAAACCAAAGGCATATGCCTCTGCTCCCGCCGCATTCAAAAGACTAACCAATGAATTTAGCATATTCCAGTCTTTAGTTGTGGTGTATATGTTGTCACTTGTCAACCAAATCACTTTATATACAGCGATGTTTGTTGTACCGAAGATTGTTGAGGGGAGTGTTCCCGCGGTGTTGTACTGTGTGAGTATTCTGCTGTACATGTAGATTAGTGATTTGAATCCTATGGTTCCTATGCTACTG
>AMGN01000067.1 GCA_000309865.1 Methanobacterium sp. Maddingley MBC34
GCTAATGGCATTCCCCAAACTTTTAAGTTTATGTTCGTTTTTAAGCCCTCCTTTATTTTAACAGGTTACATACTGCCTAAAGATTAATATATACATATTTTATAATGATTAATCATACTAAATTTTAAATTCCAGGGATTTATGGGGAGTACAGATGTCTTCAGGGCCAAAACCTTTGGAAAGATTCCTGAACTTGTTGGAACCATTTTTGAATATTTTTCTGCAGGCAATGAATGACAGGAAGTTAGGCACTTTGAAGCACCCATAATCCACTAAACCTAATAGTTGATTTTAAGTGTTCATCCATTATCTAAGGGGTAATATATTCATTAGAAAAATATTTAAAGGTAATAAAATCTTCTGAAAAGAAATCAAGTATAGTTGTGCAGTAATAAAATAAGACTGTTTAAAAAGCATTACTATTTTAAAATCTATAAAAATTTATAATTGTTTGAGATAGTTAGGGGGCACTGGTTAAGGTTAAAAAATCAGCTTGATACCTTAATTTTTTTAAAGGTGATCTTAAATAAAGTACCATTTTCCTGTTCCAGATCAAATGTGCCACCTATTTGAGTGGCTAACTTGTTTATAAACCACATATCCAGTGTATTATTCTGGATACCATATTTTTCTGGAGAAACTGCAACATTATCATAAACTGTCATTAAAAAGAATTCACCTTTTTTAGTGATTTTCACTGATAGTTCATCCTTCATTTCGTGAGGATTTTTCTTTTCATAAGGCTTTTCAAATTTCTCATCTTTGGATTCTAGAAGTTCAGTAGTTAAAAGACTTCGTTTTATTGAATCGTTCACCAGTTTATTTATGATGATCCCGCAGGGAATAGCAGTATTGATATCAAGTAAAACATTATTGATGTTAATATCAACTTGGAGGGTGTTTCTGTCAATCCCATATGCTCTAAACTGGTCTAATATCAGACTTCTGATGAAAACTCCAAAATCAATGTTTAAGAGATCCTTGGACTGGTAAAGTTTTCTGTGGATTTGAGTTATTGATTTAACATGGTTCTGAATTTCTTTAAAAAGTTCCAGTGATTTTTCATCGTCGGTGTAGTAAGATTGAAAATGTATCATGGAGTCTATTGTCAGTAAATCGTTTTTAACTCTATGCTGAATTTCTTCAAGGAGCACTTCTTTTTCTTCTGTAATCTTCATGAACTCGTCTTGTAAGTGTATGTGTTTTGTTACATCTTTAAATGTCTCCACAGCGCCAATGACTTCGCCTTTAGAATTTTTAATTGCATCTGCAGTGAAATGTAACCATTTTCCTTTCTCACTCATTAATGGGAAAAAAGCCACAGCTTCGCAGGAATTCCCTAAAGTTTCTGATTCAGAGTTGCCATGATACCTCAAAATGAACTTAGTTCTATTATTTTTGGTGGAGTACCATTTGGGAATTTCTTCAAGACATCCATCCACAATGAAATCAGCCATGCAGGGTCTTTCAGTATTATAAAAGACTTTCCATTGTTTATTCGTGCCCAAAATCTGGTCTGCCTTGATATTACTTAGTTTTTCCAAGGCACGGTTCCAGTAAATGATATTGTGATCCGTATTTATAACGAATTGGGGAACTGGAGAAACACTCATTATTTCATGTAGATCTATCCCACTTTCATCCAGTAATTCTTCTAACTGTTCTTGTTTCGCATTTTCCCGGTGCAATTCATCACTATTTTCTGAACTATTTGTGGGTGCTAACATCTTTTTCATATTCCCAAACCCCCATTTCTGTTAATTTTAAAAAAATAAATAATGGGTAGAACTTGAGATTCTACCTTTTTTTTGAAATTCTTTTTTTTATCCAAGCGCTGGTTTTGCAAGTGGGCTCATTAGAACTATAATGGTTATTATAATTCCGATTATGACCAATGGAACTCCTGCTTTTAGTATTTCCTTGATTTTCACATATCCAGTTCCGTAGGCCATTGCGACTGTTGGGTCTGCCATGGGGAGCATGAAAGAGAGTGAACAGGCTATTGCCACTGGTACCGCGTACGTTCCAATAGGTTGTCCCTGGGCTGCTGCCAGTGTAACTGATAATGGTACTAATATGGCTGAAAGTGCAATATTTGACATTACCTGAGTTATACAGACTGCAATTATCATCAGAACCACAGTTATAAGGAGGGTTGATGGATCACTTCCCAACATACTCACTATATCTGATATAAGCCAATTTGCTGCACCAGTATTCAGTAATGCTGCTCCAAGGCTTAATGCTCCTCCGAAGAAGACTATTAATCCCCAGTCAACACCA
>AMGN01000068.1 GCA_000309865.1 Methanobacterium sp. Maddingley MBC34
CCATAACCATTAATATAGGATTAGTTACTTACACTTGAAATGCACCTTAACTTCGTCAATATTGTAATTTTACACTTGAAATTCTTTCCAGTTAAATGAGTTTTGCACGTCCATATGGTGCAGAACATCATCGTGCTCTGTTTTTGACGAAGAATTTTCATAATTCACAAATTAAAAGATTTGAGTAAACATACAGTACAGGCATTTAAATTAAATTATTCACTATCTAAACAATTAACTTACTCAAATCATTATATGCTAGAAATAAGGATGTAAATGTTCTTAACCAAAGCATTAACACTTGTAAACTAGTGATTAAGAACAATATGTAATGCATGTTAATTAATCATAAATTAATATGGGGGGATTGTTGATTTCACATTAATTGATCATAGACTTTGAATTCAACGATTATCATCGATCTTGATGATTTTATTTAAATTAGGGGTAGTAATGTATTTTTATTATAAAAAGTGGTATCTATGAATATTTTTGAGGAATTGGGCGAAAAAAATTCGGTATTTAAATGTAAAAAGTTTCTGGACCATAGATTTTTACCTGATAATCTTCCTCATCGTGAAGATCAGATCAAATCCGTGGCTAAATATTGGGTTGAAGCATTGAAAAATGTAACGCCTCCTGATGTTACTGTTTATGGTAAGACTGGTACCGGAAAAACTGCAGTGGCTAAATTTGCTAAGAAGCAGCTGGACCAGATTTCCAAGGAAAAAAACGTTAATATTCGGGTAGAATACATTCGTTGCACGGATTTTACCACGGAATATCAAGTCATTGCTCGTTTATGCCAGCAAATGGGTCAAGATGTTCCTTACAGAGGGTGGACTAAGGCAGAAGTGATAAATGCATTCCGTAACCTTTTCAAGAAAAACGTCTTTGGCAGTGATCTGATTTTAATTATAATACTGGATGAAATTGATATTTTGTTGAAAAATGATGGTGATGGTTTACTTTACACGCTTACCAGGACTGATAATGTTTCCATAGCATCCATTAGTAATTTCGTGGACTTTAAACAGTTCATCAAACCCCGAGTGCGCAGCAGTCTCCGTGACCGAGAGATTGTCTTCCCCCCATACAATGCCCAGCAACTGGTTGACATTCTACAAGAACGTTCTAAATTATCCTTCAACGATGGAGTGTTGTATGATGAAGTCATACCTCTCTGTGCAGCACTAGCCGCTAAAGAAGAAGGTGATGCCAGGTATGCATTGGATTTACTTCGAACTTCCGGTGAATTAGCTGATGAAAAGAGTACAGACATGGTTCACGAGGAATATGTACGGGAGGCCAAGGATCAAATTGAACATAACAAAGTCACTGATATTGTAATGACCCTTCCCAGTCAGCAGCAGAAGGTTCTAGAATCACTGATATTCTTAACCAAACGTAAAGAGGAAATAACCTCTGGAAGACTTTACGATGTTTACAAAGATATAACCAAGGGAGATTCCGTATCATACCGAAGAATATTTGATTTTATTAATGAATTAGAGATGTTAGGACTTATATCTACAAAAACAGTATCAAGAGGTAGAGGTAAGGGAAGAACAAATCTTATCACCCTGCAATGTGATATGGGGCTATTGGAAGATGCCATGTGGAGTGGTTAACACCACTTTATTTTGCAAATATTTTTTAATTCCAAAAATTATCTTCAAATGCCTTTTAAATTAATAACCAAACGTTAATATTTTTTTATTTTATTTATTGAGTATCTTAATAGATTAAACATCTTAATAGATTAAAATAATAAGAAAATTAGTAGTTATAAATTACTTTAGGGTCTTAGATTTTCAGGTTTCAGAAAGCTTTTGTA
>AMGN01000069.1 GCA_000309865.1 Methanobacterium sp. Maddingley MBC34
TGGCGTCGCAGGGTTTGGTGGTGACGGCGATTTTCATGTCGTTGGCACCGTCGAGGTATTTATGAATTACTTTGGCCATGTTCAGTGTTCCGCAGTGTAGGGATCCTGCTGATTCTATGACTTTTTCTGGGTCGGTTATTAGTGTGGGTACGGCATCGTAAAGATCAGCACCTTTTTTAACGGCGAGAACTGCATCTACTATCCCTTCTTCAAGTAAAAACTTAAGGATGGATGTTACTGCTCCACCACATTCTCCACTGGCTGCAATTTCTTCATCAGGGGATAAAGCATAATACATATCGTTTATTTGAACCATTTGATCACCCTATTTCTGCTTTATTTTTTCTCCAAGAGAAGGGGCCAAGTTCTTTGACCTGATCACTTACCATCTTCATTGTGTTGGCGAATTTTTCACCCTCTGAAGCAGATATCCAGTCGAGATGGAATCTTCCTTCTTCAAGGCCTAATGTCTTCATTACTGTTTTTAAAGCCGTTATACGGCGGTCACATGCGAAGTTTCCTCTGTCGTAGTGACAGTCTCCAAAGTGACATCCGGCAACCATTACTCCGTCAGCCCCTTCATCGAATGCTTTTAAGACAAAAAGAGGATTTATTCTACCTGAACACATTACTCTGATTATGCGCACGTTTGGCGGATATTGCATCCTTGCTGTACCTGCAGTGTCTGCTCCACCATAGGAACACCAGTTACAACAGAAAACTATTATTTTGGGGGTCCATTCCATATGATTATCTCCTTTTTTTTTATTGGTAATTATTTTTCATAAGCTCAATTTCAAACTCATATTTAATTAATAACAAACCACATTTTGCATTCTCTTTTTTGATTTAACTATATGCTGGGGGGATGATGTTCTTACCTGACTCTAATTTTTTTCCGGTGATTTTATTGAGCTAGTATTAGGTCAGAATTAAAGAATTATACAAATGCGGTTTGTTATATCTTGTAGCAATGCTTCAAGATCGTGATCAGTGACCTATCTGTGATCACCTTCTGTTTAGTTCTCCATGATGATTTTTTGTGAATGTTAAATGATAATTGTTTAAATAATAAAAAAGGTGGGAATTCCCACCTTAAATTTTTTATGGGTTTATTTTCCAGGTGCTGGGAAATAAGATAATGGTGGCATTTTATCATCCATTCCCCTGGTGAAACCATAGGTTTCCTGCAGTTTGAGGTTGATTTCATGCCAGATTTTTGCCAGTGGTATTTCAGCTGGGCATACTTCCTCGCACTGTCCACAGTTGGTGCAGGATTCCACCATGTGAATTAACCTTTCCATGTGGAACAGTGGTGATGGTGGGAGTTCTTTGCTCAGCCAGTCTGGACCATTATTGGACTCTAGACAGCAGTTTTCACAGTAACAGATTGGACAGGATTCCCTGCAACCGTAGCACTTGATGCATTTGTCGAATTCGTCCATGTACTGGGCCATTGTGGCAAATATTTCGCCTCTGGTTTCGTCGAAATCTTTGGCTTGCCATTTACCGGCTAATTTTGCCATGATCTTGTCAATATTAGCCCGTATTTCAACACCTTTGGGTATTGGTTCCTGGGTGTTGAGAGCTCCGGATTCTATGGCTTTGCCAAGAACATCGGCTCCTTTTTCGGAGAAAACTTCTACGAAGGTGGCTTTACCAGCTAGTGGTCCGATAACTCCCCAGTTACCCAGTGCGAGATCAGCCATACTTGGTATGTTGATTTCACATCTTCGGCAGTTGGTTCTTCGACCGTATCCGGCATCTTCCAGTTCGTCAATGCTTATTTCCTGTTCTTCGTTGTCTTTGGTTTCGATGATCAACTTTCCTTTGGCAATTTCTTCTTTAACTACTTCATCGGGGTCAGTTTCGTAGAATTTTTCGATCATCTGTCGGGCTTTAACTGGGGGCATGGTTCCTCCACAGTTAACTCCTACCATGAGAATGTTGTCTCCGTCGACTTCTTCCCGTTTGATTAGTTCTACCAGGGTCATGGCGTCGCAGGGTTTGGTGGTGACGGCGATTTTC
>AMGN01000070.1 GCA_000309865.1 Methanobacterium sp. Maddingley MBC34
TAACCAGGTGGCCGCGGGTTCAACTCCCGTCGGGCCCGTTTATTTTATTTCAACTGGTGAGCTTGACCTTCTTTTTATTTTCAATTGATTTATGGAGTATTTATCTCCAAAGCGGTATCTCCAAAGGGGATTAATTAGAACCCATTCAACAGATCTCTATTTCTATATTTGAAATTACCCCTCTAAATTTCTATATAAATTATCCATTTAAATTCTCTGACTGATGGTCCTTTTATGTAACTCCACCGCCAGGACAAAGAAGAGAACTGTGAATACCAGGAGGATTATGAAATCCCATAAAACCGGGAAATAACTGTTTCCCTGGAGGGTGTAACGGACCAGATCAGTGAAGTAAGTAAGGGGCGAAAGCATGGCAATGATTTGTCCCCACTGAGGCATGGACTCCAGAGGTATGAATATTCCACTGATGAACACCAGGGGAAATCTCACCAGGGATGAGATCATCATGATATTGGAGGGGATATTTGAGGGAGGAGCAGAGAGTATCAAACCGAAGGATGAAAAACAGGCTGCAGCCAGGATCAAACCTAATATGAGGGTTAATGGATGGATTATATCCACACCCATGATTAATCCCAGGCCAATAGGCAGTATGGGAATTAAGATTCCAAATAGGAAAGAGGCCAGCACATCCCCCAGGATAATGGTGGTAATGGATATGGGAGTGGATATCAGTCTTTCCAGAGTCTGCACCTGGGCTTCCCATGGTGCAATTATAGGGGAAACTGCGGTGGCAGTGAAAAACACAGTCATTCCAATCAAACCAGATATCAGGAATTCTGGTGACAGGTTTCGGCTACCAATGAAGAAGGCTAGAAAGAGGAATAATGGCATCAGAAATCCGAATATGATTACTGGCCCCTTAAGGTAATAGATACGGATGTCCTTTTTCATAATCCCCAGAGAACGTTTGAACTGATCCAGACTGAACATATTATTCATCCTCCCTGGTGAGCTGGATGAAAACCTCTTCCAATGAGGGGGCCATTGTATTCAAACTCATTATCTTCATGTTTCTGGATTCAGCAAAGCTAGTTAAGGAGGTAATGAGGTCACTGACATTATCGGTGAATATTATGAGATTATCCCCCTCCTTTTTTATGTCATTGATATAGGGGATTCCAGTGAGGTTTTCCAGGCTTACCCTTTCATCAAAGCTTATTTTCACTGAGTGGAGATTTTTAATCTGATTTTTTAGTTTTTCAGGACGATCTATGGCTGCGATTTTACCATGACTAATGATAGCCACTCTGTCTGAGAGGTGGCTGGCTTCATCCATGTTATGGGTTGTTAAAAAGATGGTTTTCCCTTCCTGGGGGAATTCCTGTAGTATTTTCCGGATGAGTCTGGTGCTCTGCACATCCAGGCCCGAGGTGGGTTCATCCAGAAAAAGGAGTTCCGGGTCGTTAACCAGGGCCATGGCCAGGATCAGTCTCTGTTTCATTCCCTTGGAAAATCCCTTCACCTTGTCATCTTTCCGCTGGTAGAGTCCCATTTTTTCCAGGAGGTTTCTTGATCTTTCCTCTGCAGTTTTACGGGGAATTCCGTAGAGCTCGGACATTAGGATCATGTTCTGCCAGGCAGAAAGATCAACATAGGCATTGGATGTTTCCGGGACCACCCCAATGGTCTGTTTTGCCTTTAAAGGTTCCTTCTGGATGTTAAAGCCCATGATGATTGATTTACCATGGTCTGGTTTGATTATTCCAGTGAGCATCCTGACTGTGGTGGTTTTACCCGCACCATTGGGTCCCAGGAATCCGAATATTTCTCCCTTTTTTACCTCAAAACTCACATCATCTACTGCAGTCAATCCACCATAGACTTTGGTGAGGTTTTGAGCTTTAATCACACTATCCATCCATTATCACCTTGAAGAGATCATTGCTTTTTTCCACAGTCCAAACATAAAGTGGTGTTGCGATTGGTTTTTAGAACCATTCCACATTTTTCACAATTATGTGGTGGACTAATGGTTAATGAATTTTATACCCCTTTTCTGGCTATTTCCCCATCTCAGGGGATAGATCAAGGCCTAACTTAATACTCAGTGGACTGGTAAAACGTCCACTGTCCACACCAACCTCCACACCATTCCCACTTTAATGAAGCAACTCGTTAACTGCTTGAAGTTCTAACTGGTAAATTAAAGAGTTTTTATCATACCATTCATCGTATTTTCTGGGATGAGTTTCTAAGGGTTTAATTTTAGGCATTATCTTCGTTCCCCATGATTTAATATGTTGATGAAGGTTCATATAATTCTCTGAAATGTCTTTTTTTGATTAGCTGTTAACAAAAATTAACAGTATAAATGGTTTAACCAGATAAAATGCTAAAGGAATTACCGGTTTTATATCAGGATTACTTATTAACTCAAGGTTACTCCTTTAATCAAAAAGTTACCTTCCTTTAATCAAAAGTTACCTTCCTTTAA
>AMGN01000071.1 GCA_000309865.1 Methanobacterium sp. Maddingley MBC34
CTGCTTTTGCAACTTGTTCATTGGTAAAAGAAGGATCACTCTCACCAGCAGCCATATACTCATTATCTTGAGTGATTTCTTGATTTACTTGTTCATTACTTGTGTTGGTTAAATTAGTGATATTGTTAATGCCATCAGAAGATATGTTTCCAGCATCGTCAACGGCATAAATACAATTTAAACTAACCAGGGCCATAAAAATTAAAAAAATTGTAAAACTTAACTTAGGATTAATAACTATCCTCATTTGCTTCACTTAAATTACCTCACTTGCTTCATTAAATTTGATAAACACAATTTAACCTCTATTTTTCCTTTTACAATTTCATCATATTATGCATTTCATCATATCATAACTGATAAATGTATCATTTATACAATTTTCTATTGTTTCATAAAAAATTATAGGTGTTTATGGATTTTATAATGATCTTGCACTAAAAAACAATGGAAAAATCACAATACATACCTAAAGTATTGTTTAATTAATTTTCATAGATAAAAACCTTACAGAATGAGTTAAAGTGGCTTGAAACCAAATAAAATGGCTTAGTGTTCATTAAATCGAAAAATAAAAATTAATTTCTATGAACTTAAAGCCTCTTTTTTAGTTTTATTATTTAATCAGATGTTTTGGGGTATATGGAGAAAAGTGTAGTTTTTTTTTTAATTGTATTAATTTTTATATGGCACATTCATATTTGGTACATCCATTAATTCTCAATCAATAACAGTGACCAATAAATTAATTAAAATTCCACTAATTGATATTAGTTTCTTTGCAAATGTAAATTGGTCTGTTTTTAGTTTCGAGATAAGTTTTTGATAGATATTGTCCGAGTATACCAATTGAAAAAAGTTGTATTCCTCCTAAAAACAGTATAACACTCATAGTTGAAGGCCATCCTACTACTGCATCACCAAAGAGGAGTGTTCTGATTATTATTATCATCATGAATATGACAGCTAAAATGGAGAAAACAATACCTGTAACTGTTGATATATATAGCGGAAATGTTGAAAATGACATAATGCCATCAAAAGCATAAATTAATAATTTCCAGAAGGACCAATTAGTTTCTCCATGTTTTCTTTCAATATTTTCATATTCTAACCATTTTGTTTCAAAACCTACCCATGAAAAAATTCCTTTAGAGAAACGATTATACTCACTCACTTTTAAAATTGAATCTACCATTTGTCTAGTCATTAAACGATAATCCCTTGCTCCGTCAACAATTTTCGTTTCTGAAATTATATTTATTACTTTATAAAAAGCTCTTGTAAAAACGGATCTTATAACAGGTTCCCCTTTTCTTGAGATTCTTCGCGTGGCAACACAATCATACTCACCAGATTTAATAAAAGAATACATTTGAGGTAAAAGAGAGGGGGGATCTTGTAAATCCGCATCCATTAAAATAATAAAATCACCAGAACTATTTTCTAATCCAGAATATATAGCCGCTTCTTTTCCAAAATTCCTAGAAAATGAAATGTATTTTATCTGCTCATCATATTTACTTAACCTTTTAATTAGTTCTAAAGTTTTATCTTTAGATCCATCATCAACAAAAATAAACTCAAAAGATAGATTAGATAATTCCGCATTCCCTTTAATGACTTTTGAAACTTCTTTATAGAATCTGGGTATGGTCTTTTCTTCATTAAGACAAGGGATGACAATACTTATCAAATTCATATTATTTCTCCTTAAATACTATTACTTTACTGAATACATAGTTTAAAATAATTACAATTATGTTAATAACAATTTTCGAGATGACATCATCAAACATCCACAAAATAACGAAGGCATAGAAAAGAAGAGAGTCCAGAACCCCAGATAATCCTCTTCCAAATATAAATAATGCAAATTCATGTAATATTTTTTCATTTTTACTTTCAAATACAAAAATTCTATTGGTAACATAAGCAAACACAATTGAAAAAAACCAAGCCATTATATTTGAAAGAAAGTTATCAATTCCACATATTTTAGCAAGAAACAGATAGCTTATCAAATTTACTAGTGTAGTAAATACTCCAAATATAATATATAGGATAATTTCTTTTTTTTCATTAATTATTTTCAAATTAAATAGATCACTAAAATTTTTTAAAAGATTATTATTTTGGAAAATCTTAGATTTTGAAGAAATAGAACAACTGAAAATAGCTATAATTCTATTAATCATGTTAACACGTTTATTTTCCATCATAATTAATTTTTACCAATATAAACTTAAATTAGATATGAATTATCACTGAGCGGTTGCAATCCATTATTTATGATTACCTATTAATCCTTTCCACTAATTTAACAGTTAATAAGTATGTGGCACAGGTAATGAAGAAATTATAATATATATCCAATCTTTCTCCACTGACCCAGCATGTTGGTGAAAAACCCCTCATCATCTGTGAAGCAAATCCTATTATTAATAAACAGAATATTATATAACTAAGCTTCTTCCCGTTGTATTTGTATATTTGTATTAAACCATATATAATAGAAAATATTAGAATTGAGTAAACAAAAGAAATTATTAAAATATGGTTTAAATTGGATTTCAACAACCCATATTTTGTTATTCCTTCAGTTAGAAACTCAACAATTGGCATATATCCTATTAAACTCATTAATCCTAAAGATATTATAATTATTATGGGCATTAAACTAATTAATATTGGAATTTTTTTCTTGGTGATGGAATAAACATAAACTCCCAAGACTCCCAGAAACAATAGATTAATTGGACCGTATAGAAGTATAATCCTGTTTAGTAAAACAGTAATTCCTAAATCTATTTTATTAACCAATGTTAACGTATAATAATCAGGGAACCAAGTTGAAATCTCATGAGGGTATCGTGCATAGTTTCCAGGGCATAGAAAAAAGTTTATAAAGCCCAAAAATATGATGGAAAAAATAATTAATATTGAATTCGGTATTTTTACTTTATTATATAAACAGTATAAAATAATAAAGAAATAAACTTCAGAAACAATGAATAACATTAATTCCTGGTTAATGGCGATTATTAAAGCAAAAAGTATTATTCCATAAATAGCTATTTTTTCTTTGGTGCCTGAATTATTTTCATTGAACAAATATTTTTTTACCAAATAAAAATGTAATAGTCCAAAAAATAATGGCCAAATATAATTTAAAGTGGTAGCAATATATCCTGCTGAAGATAAAGCACTGGATATTGTGAAAATATAAATCAATACTAAAATACATGATAAAGAGTTATATATAACTAATTTTTTCTCGTTAATGTTTCCTGCATTTAATGTTATTTTAGGAATTAGGACAGCTATTAATAAGAAAACAATTGAATCCAAAAAATTCCAGACCATTCTGGGTAGCCCTGCAAGTGGCAACAAAAAAAATTCAATTAAAACCCTTGAAGTCCAGGTTTCATAACGCCATTCCAAATAACTAAAAATGTTTTGTTCAAAATATTTCGCACTAAACCAGAGATCATCATTTTTAGGAGGTAACATAAAATGCCATATAAGCATGATTGTAAAAAATATGACAAACGGAAGATATATTAAATATAATGATTTTTTTGCATTGATTTTATTAATATTCATTTATAAGTTCCTATATTGTTTAGTAATTAATGGTTGAGTTTTTTTTATATGAAAAAGGATTTTAATTTATTTAAAATTGCTCGATTTTATTAATTTAATAGGCATGATTATTTTCAATTTACAAATTGAATTGCTTGCCCTGTGTAAAATGTTATAAAAATTCTTTGTAATTTTTATTCCTATCATATTAACCATTAATCTTGGCATTTCACTATTTATAAATATAATTACAAAATTCAACCCTGCAATATTCGTCCACAAAGCCATCCTTGTATGTTTATTTATCCAAATCAAGAGATAATAAGTATCATTTTGCTCGAGAAGATATCTGAATGGCAAGGATAACATATGGGATGGCATTGAATGCATATCAGATATATACTATTTTTAAACTCTTTATACTTATTTTCCAGAAATAATATTTAAAAAATAGAAAGTTAGCAAAAGATGAAGAACTTTGTGTGTATTAAAATGGTAAACTTGCATAAGTGCCTTTCAAAGCAAATGAACCTGTATCCCAGTTATTGATTATACCAAATTCATTATAATTGTTAGATCCATCTGCAGTTACCCATCCATTTACATATATCTCTGCCCATACATGCCCATACCATGTTTGGCTGTATGTGAAGAAACAATTGCCGTGTTCATATCTTGCTGCAAGACCTGAAGCACGACTTAATGCAACTATTAGGTGGGCAATATCGCAGCAGTTACCACCTCGTGAATCCATGGTACCCACAGCACCTTTTGCAGTATTATAATAAAATTCGTATTCTACCTCATCCCTAACCCAGTTAAAGATCAACAATGCTTTTTCATAGGGTGTAACCGCACCTGCAGTGATGCTTTTAGCCAGAGCAATAATCCTAGCATCATTGGACTGACAATTACTACTGGGGTTAATGTATACTTCAAAACCGGAAGGTAAATTATAAACAATCAGAGCCCAGGGCCTTATATTGGTAACTGATGAAGGTAATCTATTGTTTATATTATAATACTCCAGAATGCGACTGTAAGTGTATATTAATGAGTGGAAACTAATCTCGCCCAGACTTCCTGAAACACTCCCCTGTGCTTTTTGATTACTTTCAATGTATGTTTTGATACTCTGTGCCAGTTGTAATAGTTCATTCAAGTTCATACTTCCTGACACCATAATCTCGCTTTCATTGGAGGGTAATGTGACTTTTTGGAGGCTAGTGGGGGTGGTGTCATTGTTGTTTATTTTCACAGTTGTAGTAGTTAACAGGTACAGAAACTGGGCCTGGTTAACCAGCACTCCACTAACAGTGATGTATTCTGGTAGAGAATAAGTAGCTTCAACAAAGGCTTTAACTTGCCCTGCTGTGGCACTAATTTCCCGATTGGTAAAGTAATCATCATAAATTGGTAAGTTAGCAGTAGACCAATTTTTCACATTAATCAATGCAGGTAAAGTCTGGTGCAAACGATACTGATTAAGCACCCTGCTATACATGTAAACCATTGATTTGAAACTAATTTGGCCTAATGGGAGTGTCATGCTGCTAGGAACTCGGTTATTTGTTTCTATTTGTGTTTTGATAGTCTGAGCCAGCTGCACATAACTCGTGGTATTTATGGTTCCCGAAATTAATGCATCACTTGTTGTTGAAAACGGAAGATTAACATTAAATAAATTAGCTGATGTCGTACTTTTACTATTGATTAAAATAGTTGCAGCTGTTAATAGGTGTAGGAATTGTGCTTGGTTAAGCAGAAGTCCACTGATGGTGATGAAATTAGGAAGGTTTTTAGTGGTATCAACAAAGCTTTTAACTTCACCTGCAGTGTTACTGATCTCCTGGAGAGTGAAACTAGTTTTACTATTATCATATATTGGTATATTAGCAGATGACCAAGCTTTTAAAGTAATTAAAACAGGGAGTGCATGATTCAGATTATACTGATTTAGTGCACGGGAGTACATGTAAATCAAAGATTTATAGCCAACTAGTCCCAGGGAAGTGGACATCTCGGATGGTGTTTTTTCATTGGTTTCAATGTATGTTTTGATGTTCTGGGCTAGTTGCACATACTCATCAATCATTAAACTTCCAGTAACCATATCTTCATTAATAACTTGAGGGATAGTAGCTTTAGACAGAATTATTAATTCATCATTCTCATTATTGATATTTAAAGTAGCAGAGGTGATTAAATACAGGAACTGAGATTGGTTCACATACAAACCACCAATTTTAATATATTCTGGTAAAGATTTTGTTACATCCACAAAACTCTTAACCTCTGATGCAACACTGGTGATCTGTTGGATTGTGAAAAATTCATCCATAATAGGGATATTGGCAACTGACCAACCACGAACAGTAGCTAATCCAGGTAACTGATTATTGATCTGGTGATGATTAAGTATTCGACAATACATATATAGAAGAGATTGGAAGCCAATATTTCCCAATGAGGTTGAAATAGTTGTAGGTGCTTTGTTATTATTGTTTTTAACATAATTTTTAATATTTTGAGCTATTTGCAAGTATTCATTAAGGGTTATGCTTCCCGAATTCAGATTCTCACTAACACTGCCTGGCAATTTAACATATTCCAAATCTAATGAACTACTGTCAGAATTGTTAATATTAATAACTGCAGTGATCATTAATTGTTGGAATGTGGCTTGGTTTACGATTATTCCTTGGATGTTGAT
>AMGN01000073.1 GCA_000309865.1 Methanobacterium sp. Maddingley MBC34
TCTGCTACGTGCAGTGCCCACGAAGCTGGTGGCCTGCTGAAAGGATCAACCAGGACTTAGGGTTATAGGAGGTGAAAAAAATGGTATTAGGAACCTACAAAGAAGTTGTTGCAGCAAGATCAACTGATAAACAGATCCAAAAATTAGCCCAGGATGGAGGAATAGTATCCGGTCTATTCTGCTATGCCCTAGATGAAGGACTCATTGATGGTGCAGTAGTAGCTGGACCATCAGATGTAATGTGGAAACCAGAACCAATGGTAGCCATGTCCTCAGATGAGATACTGGCCGCCGCTGGAACTAAATACACCTTCTCCCCTAACGTATGGATGCTCAAAAAAGCAGTCCGACAGTATGGTCTAGAGAAACTTGGAACCGTAGCCATACCCTGTCAGAGTATGGGAATCCGAAAAATGCAATCTTACCCATTCGGAGTAAAGAACGTGGCAGATAAAATTGCCTTAATGTTAGGTATTTTCTGCATGGAAAACTTCCCATACGAGTCCCTCAGGACTTTCATCTCAGAAAAAGCAGGAGTGGACTTCGATTTAGTGGAAAAAATGGACATAGGCAAAGGTAAATTCTGGATTGAAACTGCCGACCAAACTCTGAGCATACCACTCAAAGAAACTCATGGATACGAACAGAATGGATGCAAAGTTTGTCTGGATTACGTAGCAGAACTAGCTGATGTATCAACTGGTTCAGTTGGAACCCCAGACGGCTGGTCCACAGTTTTCGTCAGAACCGATGCCGGTGAAACCATATTCAAACAGGCTGTTGAAGCTGGAGTCATTGAAACCAAATCAATGGATAATGTGAAACCAGGTTTAGGTCTACTTGAAAAACTGGCCACCGACAAGAAAACCAAAGCCATGAAGGTAATCGATGAAAGGAAAGCCATGGGCTTACCTGTACCTTTCAAAGGCAGTGCTGAAAAAGAAGACCCATTAGCAAACGTGTAAGGGATACAACATCCCTACATTTTTCTATTTTTTTAAAATTACATTTAATTCATAATGTCTATTTTGATTTAATATTATCCGTTTTACCTTTATTTTATTTATCAATTTAGAATTGAATGAAGCTTAAATTGGGCTTTAATATTTTTAAACATATTTCTTTACAAATTTGGATATTTGACTTGGAATTTAGTAAAAAAAAGAATAGTCCTAAACCATTGGTATGCGAAAAACTTACAAGGATGATGTTAATATAATTGAATTTAGGGGTGTTTGAATGGACATAATTCTAATTATAGGGGCAATGTTTTTAGCATACGCCGGTATTTTAATGGTATATTATAATATACGTTCAAAAGAAAGGCAGAAAAGGGCATCAAAATTAATGCTTAATGGTGTAATGAGCTTAAGGCGCGGAGTTCATGAAAAGGCCATAGCTTACTTTAAAATAGCTTACGATTATTCCGAAGGAATAAATGATTATCATACAATGGCTGAATCCCTTTATCACATCGGATTAGTTTATGAAGATTTAAATGATCTTGAAAATGCTGTTTACATGTTTAACGAGGCTGCAAAGATATATGGTGAAATAGATGATTATGAGGGTATGGAAAAATCAACTAAAGCTTCGGATTCCTTGAAAAATAGTATTTGAACTATTTATTTGAACTATTTTTTTAATAAAACTTTTTCATACCAAAATTTTGAATTAAATCATTTTTAAATAAAAATAAAAAATATTAGGTTTTATGACCATTCACCTATTGGGTTATGACCATACACCCATCTGATTCCACTATCACTGTATGTTCGGCCTGGGCAACCCTGGCACCACTTTTCTCACGAAGCACATGGTAAGGGTAGATTGCCCGGGAAGAGATAAGCTGCCTCATGGCAGGATTAAGTTGCCTTATGCCTGGTTCGTCATTTAACCATCTCTGAGCGAAAGGAAGATTAGCGTATTTTGATTTTATCACTTCAAGTAATTTTCGGGCAGGTGCCAGACGTAATGGTCGGTCACGGAGGAATCTGAAGATAAATGTATCTTTCATATCCCCCACCACACCAATACCATCAGTTACGAAAGGCTCAATGGCCAGAACATCCCCTTCCTCTATTCGGTGATGATTTTTTTCTTTAATGTTGGGTATGGATAATCCAGAGTGTAGGATCCATTGATCCATACTATGGCCGGTGAGATTGGCCACTGGTAAATAACCCTGGGATTTGACATACTCCTCCACAGCTCCACCTATTTTACCCAGCTCAACACCTGCCCTGATGTTACTGATGGCAACTTCAAGGGCATGATTGGCAGTTTCAATCATTTCCATTTGTTTTTCAGTGGTGTAAACCTTATCTCCAGATTTGTAAGGCCCGTCTTCTGAGCCAATCATCACTGTGATGGCAGAATCTGCTATGAAACCATCAACATGGGCCCCTAAGTCAATTTTAACCAGATCTCCCTCTTTTAGTATGTTATCATCCCCTGGAGGTGAAGTGTAATGGGCGGTAACCTCATTTATGGAGATGTTACAGGGGAAAGCTGGTAAACCTCCTTTTTTTTTAATTTCTGATTCAATGAGATTTACCAGACTCAAAACTTTCATTCCTTCGTGAACTTCACTAACTGCAAGTTCTCTAACATCTTTTACAATTTTACCTGCTTTTTGGTACATATCTATCATGACATCACACATAACTGATTATTAATCTAACAAATTTTAACAGCTTTAACAATTCTTACTTATTATTATAATCCAATGACTATAATTCTTCCCAGACTCCAGTATCCTGAGGTAAGTCTATTAGTGTTAGCTTAGTGTTAGCACGGATTCTTAAGATGAAACTTAAAATAACAAAGCATTAATTATATAAAACCTATATATTATATGTACTTTTCATAGGAGAAGTCAATAAAAGGTTTAAGGTATTTAATGGTTAGACTTAAACGTAAGAATTTGGTAGGGTTTAAAACATGCTGATTTAAACGCGTTTAAGATTTTCTGAATCTAAGGTTTGAATTTAGCTCTTTAAAGCCTTTTAAATGATTAAATTTATATGTGCTGTAATAATTAATAGATAAGGGGGAATACCACATGGCAGACATAAGCATTCCACAAAACATTTTTTTGCTTATCATTGCGGTGATAGCGCTTATTGCAGTAATCGTTATTGTAATGCAATGGAGAAAGGTTAGAGAAGCCCAGAGTAATGTAATATTCCTTGAAAAACAGGCAGAAATAAAGAAAATTGAACTGGTTGAACGTGATCTGGAATCCAAACGATTAATGGAAAATGTGATACCACTACCTAAAGACCAGCAGGAAAGACTTTCCCAGATCAGGGGCGAAACATCCAAAATGATGCAAAAAGTCGGTTTCCTGCACAGTGAAATCAATGAAAGAGTCACCCGCCTGGAAACCCGTGCGGAATATGAAAAACTACAGAAGCTTCTGGATGATATCGAGAAAAAGGAAGAAGAACTTAATAAAAAGGGGAAAAAAGGAGGTAAATAGTCTATGACTCCTCTAGAAATATTTGCTATCCTGGTTTTAGCAGGAGCAGTAATTGTACTACTATATTACTACCTGCAGGATAACCGTAAGATCAATTTTGATCATATGAAAGGTGATGCCACCAATTTGGGAGAAAGGGTCTATGGTGGGGCCAGTAATCTTGGTGAAAAGGTTCAGGGAGGGGCCAGTAATTTGGGTCAAAAAGCAGCAGGAGAGGGGACAATGTCAGGAATGGGTGAAAAAATCAATGTTTCTGGGGTCAGTGAAAAGGTTTCTGGGGTTGGAGAAAAGTTGAATGTTTCTGGGGTCAGTGAAAAAGTCTCAGGAATGGGTGAAAAGATCAAGGGAAAGGTAAGTGTTCCCATCAGCACCGATAATTTATCCCATCGTATAGACCTTTTCCTTAATGAACAGAGTGACCAGTTGATAGAAGACTGGGATCTGGCCACAAAAAAGGATCTATCCCAACTGGAAAAACGTTTCGATGTTGTTTCCCTTGATATTGAATCCTTGGAAAAACGTTTCAACGAGTACCGTGGAGCAACCAACAAGAAACTGGAAACTATCGAAGAGCGTCTGGATAGCTTGGAAAACCCTAAAGAAGAACCTAAAAAGTAAACTGAGGGGAAATGTACGAGGATATTGTATATTATATTTCTTATTCTTTAGCCCTATTTGGGGCTATTTTAGTTTTTTATGGTGGAATAAGGGCTGCAATCAAGGTTATCCTCAAAGAACTTTTGAGGAGATCCTATGAATATAATGACATCCGTCTGGACTTTACCAATAAGATAGTATTGGCTCTGGAATTTTTCATAGCTGCTGATTTAATCAAGAGTATAATGCAACCAACCTTAAGTGATGTTATTGTTCTGGCGGTGATTGTTGCTATAAGAACCGTGGTAGGTTATTCCTTAAACTCTGAATTAAAGGAACTATCAAGTGTTAAATGATGATTCAAATAATTCCATGAACCCCAATGCAGATATAATAAAAAAATTGAATTAAATGGGATTATAACATGGGAATTAAAAAGGTTTCCATGGGAGTGAGGGAAACCTTTATATACTCCGGAGACCCAACACTGGTATACAGCGGGGTGGGGTAGTCTGGTGATCCCGCGGGGCTCATAACCCCGAGAGCCCTAGTTCAAATCTAGGCCCCGCTACTTATTTTTTTATGGCCAGCCGAAGGGCAGCCACCGGTTTTAAGCAGATATATATCTGCAGTTTAAACTGAGGAAACTCCACCCATCATACAGAACCGTGATGTCATAAGACATCTGCTGAGAAGCAGGACTCTGGAGCAGAAACGACACGTCTTCTGGTGGATGAACATGAAGATTCGTCTGATTGACACTAGAAGGAACGGTGAAACGGCCAATCCACGGGATGCAAGGGTAAACACTGCCAGTGAATCCTGTATGAGGCAGAGGTAACTCGCATAGATGAATGCTGCCACTAACAGAAGGTGGGTTACTCTCGGCAGGCCATTATCTTTATTTTAATAATTAATCGATATTTTACTTAATTTAGAAATTCATTTTTTCATTAGAAAAATTTTTCAAATAGCAATAAACTTTTTTAAAATAAGAAGTTGTCTAATAAATTCAAAATCAGGAAAAAAATAAGAGTAAATAGAGTTTTAAATCAATGAATAAGCAAAATCTATGGTGTCAAAATTAATTACGGGACAGCCTCATAAATTAATAAAAAAAAGTTGAAAATTAAAAAAAAGTTAATGGGGGCATTGTTTTACATTAATCCTTCTGGAAGAACATCATAATTCCAGTTATGAGCAGCCATAAACCGATTAGTGCACCCAACCAGAATGGATCTTTAATGATGTATCCAAATATAAGGTATATTATCCCTATTATTATGCCCACAATTCCATTCCAACGACTACCACCGGCTTTAGTAAATACAGCAACAATACCGATGATGATTAGGAATAAACCTGCCATTGCCACTAATAATCCTGCCACGAAGCTGAAAAGACCCGGGTTCAGGATGAATCCAAGACCCAGTACCAGGGCAATAATTCCCAGCACTATCTCCAGAAGCCCCAGACCGCTGCTTTCCACTCTGTCTGAAAAACCGGCAAGTATGAGACCTATACCTAAAAATGCCACTCCAAGACCGGTTAAGATACTAATGGGGACTAGTCCCAGCAGGGGAAAGGCCAAGACTATTATACCTAAAATTATCAGTACTATGGCCAGGGTATTTTTCTGCATATTTTTCCCTCCTATTGTTAATTAACTCCCTATTGTTTGATGCATTATGTTTAGCATTAGTATTATATTTTTTGATCCATCACCCTATACTCCATATTAACTTGAAAAAAGAAGGAATGAACTTTAAAATAATGAAATAAATACTATATTCGGATTAATCCCGTGATTTGGATAACAGTATAATTTTTTACAATTTTTTGACCGGTTGAAACTCTTTAAATTAACTTACTCCATTAAAAGTTCCAGAATCAGTTCAATCCCAATGAACACAGTAGTGTAAACCAGTACTTTTCTGAAGGGTAATTCATATTTTTCCCTGAGTAGGGTTATGTAAAGGCTGATGAAGGCAACAGCAGCGGCCAGATAACGGATATCAAATTCTATATGGCCATCTAACATATCTACCATGCGGAAAAGTGCAAATGCAAATAAACCCAGCCCTATTACAGTTATAACGTAATATTCTTTTTCATTGGTCACGTCATAATTTAAGTTGATCATTTCATCAGGATTATCTGAGTTTAAAATAGATTTAAGATGACTTGAATTTACCAGAAAGTCATAGCGGCGCCTACGATCTTTATCCAGTATGCTGGTAGCGGGGATGGAAATGGATTTTGATTCATTGTTTTCTTTTGAAAGTGTTATTTCACTAACTTCCGTTTTATGGGACATTTTCATTCCCAGGGGAAGTGTAATATGCAATTCCATTTCTTCAGCTTCAGTAAGCTCAACTATGCCTTTATACCCGCGATTAAAGCTGTTAAGACTAAATTTAGGGTTCACCAGAACGAATTTGATGTCCAGTTTCACGTGTTTAAGCCCATGCTCATCTGGAGTTCCGATCCACTGATCTAAATTACCCAGATCAATTCTTAACTGGTTATTTTCTTCTAAAAATGGGATAAACCAGTCCCGGTTAACCCCAAAGATTTCCATGTCTTCCAGGACTCCTTTTTCCATTGGAAACTTAATGATGGGGTCATCTGTTAGGAGGTCCAGTACCATTCGCACCCTGCGAGCTGGAGATGGAACTATCTGGTCTTCAATATAAACACGGTTCTTTTTGGATAAAAGCAGCTTTATCCCCCCTTTTCATTCATTTATCCCTTCATTCATTTTTTAATACTATTCATATTCATGTAATACTATTACCTTATTTATGTCTTAACCTTGAATGAGTTTATCAGATGTTACTAAGATATTTGATTTTTTAAGGATTTTATTTTAGAAAATATTCAATCCCAATTCACCAGAGGAATAATCCAGTGTTCTAAAAACTATTCTAAAACCTATAATTACTCAACCAAAATATGTATATGTAAATTGTTTTTAAAATAACACACTATCTTTCAAAATAAAATGTAGTCCCTACTTATCAATAATTTACATATTCTCTAAACTTGGATGGATTAGGTTTTACAACAAATATGGGTTGATCCTGTATCCGATAGATAGACTTAATATTGAGAATATTTCATGAATATCTAAGAAATTTGGGTTCTAAAATGTTTAACAGTATATTAACCGGTTTAGAAGGATTTGTCGTTAGTTATGGGCCATGGGCAGTGTTCGGAGGATCTATCCTGGAACAAGTAGTAACTCCTATTCCCTCCAGTTTGGTAGTTTTGGGAGCTAGCTTTTTTTTAATGAAAGGAGTCGCTCTATCTATTGGATCTCTGGAAACCATGTTTTTAACCATAACCCTCCCTGCTGCACTGGGAGTAACCCTGGGTTCACTGTTATACTATGGGATAAGTTATAAAGTTGGAATCCCCTTTGTTGAACGTGCTGGGAAATATTTGGGGGTCACAGTGGAGGATCTGGAGAAAGTGGAGAAGAGAGTAAAGGAAAGCAGATATGAAAGTCTTTTCCTGTTTGCGGCTAGGTGTGTGCCGGTGATCCCCAGCATAGCAATCAGCCTATTCTGTGGTATGATACGATACAATCCGCGGAATTATATGATAATAACATTTTTCGGTGCACTGGTGCAGGCATCCATTCTGGGAATCATTGGATGGCAGTTTGGAAACTTTTACCTAACTATATCTGAGGGGTTATCATTTATAGACAATATAATACTAGTAATTCTAATTTTGGCTGTTGTTTATTTTATTATTAAGAACAAACGGAAAATAAGCAATTAAATTTAATTTTTAAAGGAATTTAAGGTTTTAAAGATATTAAGAACATGTATAAAAAAGAGTTTAGGAGATATTAAGAAAAAAGAGAAATTTAATGGGTTAATCTTTTTTAAACTCATCATAAACCCGTAGCGATTTTGAAAGTGCGGTGGTTTCTGCAATGGTAGTTCCGAGAATAATCGCCAGTAGAAGCTGTTCATTGGTGGCTCCAAATTCACTGGCCACCTCCAGATGAGTGTTAAGGCAGTGGGGCGATCCCAGGGCAGCGGCAGCACCAATAGACACAAATTCCTTGGTTAATGGTGGGAGGGTATCATCCACCATCATTACCTCTACTTTATCAAAGTAAACCTTTAAAGCAGGTGGATTTTCAGATAAAACCTGGAATATTTTGGGCACAAAACCAAAGTAACTGTTTATCTTTTTTAAGATCTCTTCTACATTTATCTTGCAATTTTCATGGGCAGTATTCACAGAATCACTTCTTCAAAGCTTTTTTCATTACTCAATCAATTAAATGAAAGTTGTGTTATGTAAAATAAATAGTTATGCTCTTATTCCCTTATTTGATGGAAGGGAACTATAAAAATAATGCGACTTGGAACTGGGGGGTTTGTAAGAAAAAGTGCCACCAGGAATCAGGGTACTAAAGATTTAGGTTAGCTAAGGAAATTAGGTATATTGTGTATAAAAAGTTTGATGAGATTTAGGATAGTAATTTGGGTTAAATCATGTTTTAATCAAATTCACGTTATTATTGGTGATTAATGGCTATTAATGGTTAATGGCATCTTTTACTTTATCAAAAAAACCCTTTTCCTCCTGGTAGATTTCTTTGCCGCTGATCTCGGCAAATTCTTCCAGGAGTTCTTTCTGACGGGTGCTGAGCTTCTTGGGAGTGACAACCTTAACCTTCACATACAGGTTTCCCTTACCATTCCATCTTAAATGGGGCATACCATGACCTTTTATACGGAATGATGTTCCGGTCTGGGTTCCTGCAGGTACTTTAAGTTCCACTTCTCCATCGATGGTCGGTACGTCAACTTTATCTCCCAGGGTGGCCTGCACAAAGCTGATGGGTTTTTCATAGTGAAGATTGGCTCCTTCCCTTTGGAAGTACTTGTGTGGTTTCACCCGAATGTGAACGTAAAGATCTCCTGGTGGTCCGCCACGTTTACCAACATCTCCTTCTCCAGGAACACGCAGACGGGATCCATCCTCCACCCCTGAAGGTATGTTAATGTGAATGGTGCTTTTTTGCCTTACAATACCCTTACCATGGCATTCATGGCAGGGGTTGTCTATTATTTTCCCTTCTCCACGACAGGCACTGCAGGGACGTATGGTGGCAAATTGACCCAGTGGGGTGTTCTGCACCTGTCTTACCTGACCACTTCCTCCACAAACATCACAGGTCCTGCTATCCGTTCCAGGTTCGGCTTTTGATCCATTACAGTGGGGGCAGGTTTTTTTGTGGGGGACATCAATGTCCTCTTCCAGACCATGGGCTGCATCTTCTAGGGTGATTTTCATTTCATAAAGCACGTCATCGCCCTGTTGGGGGCCGTTGCGACGACCGCCTCCAAATCCGAAGAGGTCGAATATGCTCTCGAAACCACTTGATCCTCCTCCCCCTCCTCTGCTTCCTCCGAATCCGAATCCACGGAAAATGTCTTCGAAGTTGATGTTGTTGAAAATATCTTCCTGACTGAATCCACCCATTCCTGCATGACCGTACTGGTCATAGGTGTTTTTCTTCTCCTCATCAGATAGCACAGCGTAGGCTTCACTAATTTCTTTGAACTTTTCACCTGCTTCAGGGTCTTCGCTCACATCAGGGTGATATTCCATGGCCAGTTTCCGGTAGGCCTTCTTAATATCTTTCTTAGTGGCTCCTTTCTCCACTCCCAGGACTTCGTAGTAATCGCGCTTCTCTGCCATGTTAATCTTCCTTAAATGCTTCAAATCTTAAATACTTAAATTTAATGAAGGGTCTGATTGAATATGGGAATCAGTATATGAATTTATGAGTGTGAAATATAAAATCAATTTCTTAAATATTTTGATCTTATTTTTTAAATTAAATTTCAAAGAATATCTAACTTACAGTATATTCAATTTTAGTGGGATAAATATAATAAAAGTGTTGGGTAGTAGGGGGGTATGAGAATAATCTCACCCACTAATTCCTACTTCCGAATTGGTCTATTTTTTTACTTCATAGTCGGCATCGATGGTGTCGTCATCCTTAGGATCCTGACCTTGCTGATCTTGCGCATCCTGTCCCTGCTGTTGTTGTTGGGCCTGTTCTTGCTGGGCTTGCTGGTAAATGGCAGCTCCAACTTCCTGCACAACTTTGGTCAGTTCTTCAGTTTTTGCTTTAATGGCTTCCAGATCATCTCCACCAATGACTTCCCGGAGTTCCTTGACCAGTCCTTCGATCTTGGTTTTCTGGTCAGCCTGAACCTTATCACCCAGTTCATCCAGGGTTTTCTCGGCGGTATAAATCATGGAATCAGCGTTGTTTCGGATTTCAACTTCTTCCTGGCGCTTTTTGTCCTCGTCGGCGTGTTGTTCAGCTTCCTTGATCTTCTGGTCAATTTCGTCCTCGGATAACTTGTTGGGGGCGGTAATGGTGATGGCCTGTTCCTTACCAGTTCCCATATCCTTAGCCGATACGTTGAGGATACCGTTGGCGTCGATATCAAATGTTACTTCGATTTGAGGCATTCCGCGGGGTGCTGGTGGGATTCCAATCAGCTGGAACCTGCCCAGAGTGGTGTTTCCAGTGGCCACTGATCTTTCACCCTGCAGGAC
>AMGN01000074.1 GCA_000309865.1 Methanobacterium sp. Maddingley MBC34
CACTACCACTGTATAACTGACTAATTGTTACTGTAGTAGGTGTTTTTTCTGTACTTGTTGTTTGTGTACTTGTTTGGGTGTTTGTAGGTTGAGTCGTTGTTGTCGTAGTGTTTGTACTTGTTGTTTTATCGGGACTAGCCATTCCAGCTAATACTACAATTGCTATAAGCCCTATGCAACAAAGTCCTGCAACGATAATACCTACCTTTGCACCACTACCTCGTTTACTCCACCATGCACCGATTCCACCAGTTTTTGATGGTTTACTAGTAGATTCTGGTAATTCTTCACCGCAGTTCTGGCAGAATCCTGATGAATCTGCGTTTTTCGTGTTACATTTTGGGCAAATCTTTGTCATTTAATCGCTCCTATTTTTTTAATAATAAAAAAACATCAACCGCTGATTATTATCCATTTTATTGCTTTGACTATAATTGCGAGGCCTATGCCTCCTATTAATCCCGTTAATAATCTTAACCCATTATTACTCAATCTTAATCCAATTAATTGTGTAAAACCATCTAAAAATGAGGGAATTAACATTATTATTGCGATAAAAATTAAATAAACAGTATAATCTACGTAAACAAAGTAAGCTAAGATAAAATAGGAAAATGCCCCTATATAGAATCCTGTACATCGAGAACAAACAGGAAAATAATGGCCCCTAATTTTAAAGGTTCTTTCAGGGATTCTGTGGCATATTAAATTTGAAAATTTAAATTCTTCATTTTTTAAGTCGTGTTTCATAGGCCCCCGCCCAATTTTTGTCTGATAACAATTTTCCAATTAAACAACAATATGATGTAAGTATACTTAAATGTTACTTTTGGATAATACCAAATATTTAAAATTAAATTAAATTAATTTTAATTTCCTTTAATTAACTAAAATCAATGATTTATCTTTTTAAGTGTTATTTAGGGTTTTTTAGACTAATCTAACATGATATACCATTTGGAAAGTTTTAAAGCTAGGTATGATCTATAAAAAGTATTATTTTCAATTTTGGATGGCTTGAATTTTTTAGATCATATCTGGTGTACATAAGAGTTATATATCACTTAATCATTAAATATATCTGTTGTCATGCTCTGAAGCATTTTAAATAAGTTATGATCATTCAATTTTAAAAATAAAGATCATTTAGTCACCTGTTGGCGAAAATACTGTACTATTACGAAGTATCCCTATGACTAATCTTTTTTTCAAGTATACACTAAAAATTTCATATCCCACCCATTATTAATCTCCTAAACCATAATAAATTAGAGAAAACAATGAATATATAGAATTCATAATATCTGGATTTTAGAGGAGGAATAACGGTAAAAAGCTATTACCATATTTTCAAGGAAATATTCGACAAATCTCCGCTGGGAATACTTCTTTATGATGAGGAAGGTGAACTGGTGGATATAAACCCGTCTGCTTTAAAATTAATAGGAATCCCTAAACTAAAGGACCTGCCCGAGATCAACCTATTTAATAATCCTATTATCCCCTGCAAAAAGGAAAAAATTAGGGAAAATGATGTAATTAACTTCCAGAGTCAATTGGACTTTGAAAAAATTCGTGATTTTTTTATTCCTGCTTCCCAGGATCTGTTATTAATCGAGGGAACAGTTTCAACCATGGATTCAGGGTATCTGGTCCAGATTCAGGAAGTCATCCCAGAAAAAACTGAAGAACTCAGTATAAGTGAAGAAAGATACCGGCGTTTTTTTGAGGATGACCTGACCGGGGATTTCATTGCCACTCCTGAAGGTGCAGTGATGGAGTGTAACCCTGCTTTTGCAGAAATTTATGGGTTTTCTAATCGTGAAAATGCTCTGGAAGCCAACATAGCAGATTTCAACCCTGATGACTGGGAAAATTTAATAAAAAACCTTGAAACCAACCCTAAAATCCAGGGCCACCAGACCACACACCAGAGGCCCGACGGGAGAAAGATCCATATTGTCAGTAATGTTGTAGCAATGTTCGATGATTCCGGTAAACTCATCCATGTTAAGGGCTATGTTTTTGATGACACAGAACGTAAAAAAGCTGAAGAAGCTTTAAAAAGAAGTGAAGAAAAATACAGGCGTCTTTTTAATGAAGATTTAACCGGAGATTTTATCGCCACTGTTGATGGGGAAATTCTGGAATGTAATCCTGCTTTTGCAGAGTTTTACGGTTTTGATGATATTAATGAGGTTGTTGGTTCATATATTTCCAAATTCAACCCGGTAGACTGGGATAAACTCATTAACCATCTCAAGAATGAATCTAAGATCCAGGATTACCAGAGCTGGCAAGAACTCCCTGATGGTAATAAAATTCACGTTGTTGCCAGTGTAGTGGGTATTTTCAATGATTCTGATGAACTTGTCCAGGTTAAGGGTTATGTTTTTGATGATACGGAACGTAAGGAAGCTGAGGAAGCTTTAAAGCAGAGTGAGGAGAAGTATCATCGTTTATTTGATGAGGATCTAACTGGGGATTTCATTGCCACTGTTGATGGGGAAATACTGGAGTGTAACCCTGCCTTTGCCGAGATTTACGGTTTTGATAACATTGAAAATGCACTTAAATGGAACATATCCGAGTCAAACCCCTTTGATTGGCCTTATATGGTCACCCGCCTCAAAAGCGAAGGTAAAATAATGGGCTTTCAAAGCTGGCAACGAAGATCTGATATTATGCGGATCCATGTTATTGCCAATCTAGTGGGTATTTTCAATGATTCTGAGGAATTAATCCAGGTTAAAGGTTACGTTTTCGATGATACAGAACGTAAACAGGCTGAAGAAAAACTGGAAAGTGGAAAACAACAAGTAACCAAGATATTAGATAGTATCCAGGATGGATTTATGGCATTGAATAATTTCTGGAATTTCATCTATGTTAACAGATGTGCTGCCGAGTATCTGGGTGTTGATGCCGATGATCTTCTGGGGCAAAACCTGTGGGAAAGATTCCCTGAATTTATAGGAACCCTATATGAAACCAGATTACGTAAAGCAATGGGAGATAAGGAAATACAGCACTTTGAAGCTTCTGAAATTGGTAAAAATGATCACTGGTTTGATGTCAGTGTTTATCCATCTGATGATGGGATTTCAGTCTACTGGCGCGATATCACCCAGCGTAAAAGCTGAAACAGAATCCAAGCAAGTAAAATAATGTAGATTAATAAAATAAAGAATTTAAACTAATTATTTTAATTTTTCTCAGGACATGATTTATTTTTCGAAAGTGTAGCAATTTAGGATATGATGTTAACCGGAATTTTTGCTCTTCTAACCACTCTTTCAGTGGTACTACCCATTAAAAACTTTTCAAAACCATGTTTACCAGATTTTCCCATTATTATTTGATCAACACCTTCCTCAACAGCGGTTTCTAAAATAACATCTTCCGGCTTTCCTTTTTTAATCATGGTTATTAAATTAATGTTTTTGCAGTTACCAGAACATTTCTCTTCTTCAATTTTCTTTTTAAACTTTTCAACAGCTTCTTTCCCTTCTTCACGTAATTGTTCATCTAATTTTTCTCGTAGATCTTTCTGTGGTAATGAGTTCAAGTAATCGGTATCAATCACGTTTAACACAATTATATCTGCACCACTTAAATCTGCAGCAGAAATTGCATATTCTCCAGCTCTTTCGGATGCTTCTGAACCATCTGTAGGTAATAATATTTTTTTAAACATTTTTAAACCCTCCATTATCAACTTATTTTTTTAGATTTTTTTTAAAAAAATAAATTAAAATGTAGAATTAAATTCTACACTTTTTGCTTTTTTATCCCAGCACAGGTTTTGCAAGTGGACTCAGTAGGACTAGAATAGTCACTATGATTCCTATTACAACTAAGGGGAATCCAGCTTTGAATATCTCCTTGATTTTCACGTATCCCGTTCCATAGGCCATGGCGACTGTTGGGTCGGCCATTGGGAGCATGAATGATAGTGAACAGGCGATTGCTACTGGTACGGCATACGTTCCAATTGGTTGTCCCTGGGCTGTTGCCAGAGTAACTGATAGTGGCACTAATATTGCTGCTAAGGCAATGTTAGACATTACCTGGGTTATACACACGGCAATTATCATCAGAACCACCATGATGAGGATGGTTGATGGATTGCTTCCAAGTACACCAATTATGTCATTTATGAGCCAGCTTGCTGCTCCACTTTGCAAGAGTGCTGCTCCGAGGCTTAGTGCTCCTCCGAAGAAGACTATTAATCCCCAGTCAACACCA
>AMGN01000075.1 GCA_000309865.1 Methanobacterium sp. Maddingley MBC34
TTGTGGTTAAATCATGGTCGTCACAGAACATCCCCATAACCGATTAATGAGGTATTAATTACTACCGGATTAACGAATTAAATATGAAAACCTCATGAAAACCTAGGAATTTAGTGGAGAAGATGAAAACAATAAAACCTCTCATTTCAGCAGTTTTGTTGCTGTTAATAATATCATCTACTTTGGGATTAGTGTCTGCTTCATCATTTAGTGGATACTTATCTATAGAGTTCGATAAAACCACTGTAAATGTGGGAGACACAGTTACTATGACTGTAACTGCAAGTAATGAAGGATTAGATAGTTGGTATCCAGTGGAGATCTATGCACCCATACCATCTGGAATGCAATACGTTTCCCATGTTGTCCCGGATAAAACCCTGCAAAACTACGATCCGGGTAGTGGGATATGGAACGTAAATAGAATGAGGCATGATGAAAGGGGCCACCTAAAGACCCTTATCATAACCCTCAAAGTACTCCCCGAAGCAGCAGGCGAGCCTATAACTGGTACTGCAAGATTTCAGACACTTATGATCGAAGGAACTGGCGAAGATTTATTAGCTTCAGGTCAGGTTCCCTCTTTTAGAAGTGCTACCATAACTGTTCCTGAAATAGCACCCGTTGCAAGTTTCACGGCTTCACCACTCACTGGAACTGCCCCACTTACCGTTTATTTCACTGACACATCCAGTAATGGTCCAACAAGTTGGGCTTGGGACTTTGGTGATGGAATCATTGAAAGCGAAGAACAAAACCCCATCCACACTTACAATAATCCGGGTACTTACATGATTACCTTAACTGCATCTAACAGTGCAGGTCAGTCAACCAAAACTATTTTCATCACAGTAAAAGATGGTACCGATCCTGGTACTGGTGGAGGTACAGGTGGAGGTAATGGTAACGGCACTGGTTTAGGTAACGGATCAAGCTCTGGTTTAGGGTCGGCAGCTGGCCTTCTTAATCAGCAGAGTGGAGGAGGGGGAGGAAATGGAAAAGCCTACGAAGTTTTCCAAGACACCCCCAAATCTGAAATATATTATGGTCTGGCAATCATATTGATCGCAGCTGTGATCATCCTTGGATACTTGTACGGAACCAAGAGAAAACAATGAAATGCCCCATAACTAGGATTTTCCATGCAGATATCTTTCATATAAACAGAAGTAGAGTAAAACAGTAACCGTATAATCAATAACATGTACATGTTTCAAAGGTGATCTAGTGGTAGCTTCCATCAATGATATGTTCAACAGTGTAATGCATTCAATTTCCCAGAGTCTTTTAACGCCAGTAATGGTTATTCTGGCAATATTCTTCATATATGCTCTCGCCAACCTTGGAATTCTTTTATCTGAATATTACAAGCGGCGAAAACTCAAATTAGATATTAAACCATTAATTGCTCAGATGTTAGCAGTGAAGGATCAGCGGAGTCCTGATGAACTCATTAAAATAATTAAAGCAAGCCAACTTCCACCCAGCCATAAGGAAGTTCTGATAACTCTGGCAGAAACTTTCAACCAGAGTCCAGAATTCAGAGAGTCACTGGCCCTTAAAATGGTAGAAGATGAGGGTATCATTGCGGCTAAAAGGTTAGAAAGAACCGATATTATTGCTAAAATCGCTCCTGCGGTGGGGTTAATGGGGACCTTGATACCTTTAGGTCCTGGACTCACTGCCCTGGGTGAAGGAGACATTCAAACCCTAGCTCAGCACCTTTTAATAGCATTCGATGCAGCAGTGCTGGGTATGGCCTCCGCTGCCATAGCATTCACCATATCCAAGGTAAGGCGACGCTGGTATGAGGAGGAAATTTCCAACCTGGAAACCATAGTTGACACTGTTCTGGAGATCTTGAAATAGGAGATTGAAATGATAAAGCAGAAAATGCACAGACGCAGAAAGGAATTGCTTTCCAGTGATGAAGAGATCGACCCCATGATCTACGCAGTGAACATGGTGGACTGCATGCTGGTACTGGCAGTGGGCTTTCTCATATTCACCATAATGTCCATGGGTCTGCAGAGCGTGGTGTTCAGTGAAATGTCACCTCAGGAGAAATCAGCTGTTTCCCAGGCGATAAAAGAAAAAGTTCAACTGGAAATGGGTCAAGAAGTCAACCAAACCTTGACCACTGGATCAGGTGGCCCCACCGGATATGAAGACGTAGGGAAGGTGTATAAAGATCCCCAGACTGGAAAGTTGATACTGATTCAGAATTCTTGATAAACACATCCCCTTTACACTAATAATTTTTAATGAAATTATTGGATGATGTTTATTAATGTATTTTTAAAAGGGGAAAATTATCCCATTGGGAAATATTTTTCATGTAAACGAAAGAATTTTTCATGTAAATAGAATTTCATGTGAATGGGAGATTAGAGGGAAGAAAAAATCATTAAAATGTTTCATTCTTTCAGAATTTAAAGGAGCTTTAAATAATGACAATTTATGTTTGTATGGATGACACAGACAATCTTAATTCAAGGGGAACTGGAAGATTGGCAAGGGCAGTAGCTGCGGAGTTAGGAAAAAAGTTTCCGGTAAGAGGAGTTACCAGACATCAGTTATACGTTCACCCGGACATCCCGTACACTTCTCACAACAGTTGTGGTGTTATTCACATCACTATGGATGGTTACCAACACCTCGATGAAATATTTGAGATAGCCCGGGAAGAAATGCTCAATGATTTCATTGAAGGTAGTGACCCTGGCTTATCTGTGGCAACCTCAGAGCAGATAAAACCCTCCCTAATTGCCTATGGAAGAGATGCCCAGAATACGGTTTTAACCCAGGAAAAAGCCCGCACCATGGCTCGAAATTTGGGGATACGATTAGAGGGGCTTGGTGGAACTGAAGATGGGGTTATAGGTTCAATAGCAGGATTGGGGCTCGCTTTCACTTCGAATGATGGTAGGTTCTTACAGATCGGGAATATAAGGGATTTAATTGGGCCGCAACCGGTTCAATCCCTGCTAAATGCGGGTATTGATGGTATTTACACCCTTGACGGTCAAAGAGTAACCAGTGGAACCATCTGGAATGAAGAAACAAAATCAGTAAAACCATGCCCTGTAAATGAGAAGGCAATTCTTTTTGTGGAAGAAGTTGATGGAGAGTTAAGGGCGGTTAAAAGAAATTAACAGATTGACTCTATTTTTATATTTTAAACAACAGTTTCTTAATTTTGCTCTTAGTTCCTTATTTTAACCTTATAATTGAACTTATAGATCCTCCCTCATAAGCCCTATATTTTATAATAATTTATCTTTCTACTTTATACCATTATAAATTCAATTCTGGGCTGCGTTTAAACCTCAAAAACATTCACTGCCGAAGCCTTGAACTGTAACCAGACCTTTGAGCCTATGGTCAGTTCCATATCTGAAAATGATTTCTGAGTCATGTAGACCGAGAAAACTTCACCCACATCAATTTTAAGATCCAAAATACCTCCAGAATCCTTAATTTCTTTAATTTCTCCATTAAATTCATTAAGTGCACTGGTTCTAACTTCTAATTTGGAAAGGGTTATCTCTTCTGGCCTTATACTCAGATAAACATCTCCCTCCAATGTTGAGGAGGCATAAACCTTAAGGGTTCCAGTATCGATTGCAGTTAGATTTTCTTCTATCTTACTGGAGGTTCCCTTCTTAACATTTTTCACCCCTACAAATTCAGCCACAAATCTAGTTTTGGGTTTCCTGAAAACCTCTTCTGGTTTGCCGATCTGGAATATTTTCTTATTGAGTATGGCGATTTCATCAGAAAGGTGCTGGCCCTGTATCAGGTTATGAGTAGCTATAATGACAGTAGTTTCCCCTTCATCACGTAGTTTTTCCAGGAAATTCTCAATTTTCTCGGTGGACTGGGGATCAAGGTTGGCGGTGGGTTCATCTAAAAGTAAAAGCTCAGGATCACTTATTAGGGCCCTTGCAAGAGCCATTCGTTGCGTTTCGCCACCGGAAAGGGTGGATGCGTCCCTTTTTTCATAACCACCCAGGCCAAGTGATTCCAGAAGATCTTTAATCTTATCTTGATATTCTTCCTTCTTTTCCCCTCTGATCTTCAATCCATAACATATGTTGTCATAAACAGTTCCTTTGAAGACGATAGGTTTTTGATAGACCATTCCCATCTTTCTTCTGATATTCAGTTGGTCCGTTTTATTTTTAGGAATTTCCAGGCCATTGAAAATAATTTTTCCAGATGAAGGTTTTTCAATAAGGTCAATAATACGTATAAGGGTGGTTTTACCGCATCCTGTGGGCCCTATAAGTCCTAAAGTGGTTCCTTTTTTTAAATAAAGGTTGATATCTTCGAGGACTTTTTTTCCGTCGTATTTTTTTGATAAATTTTGAATTTCCAGCAGATTCATGTTATTTCTCCTGGACGTAGTTTAATACCAGATTTATTATTAGGGCGATGGCGAGTAAAATGATTCCCAGGGCTATGGAGAGTTCTACATTACCTTTGGATGTTTCCAGGGACATGGTGGTGGTTATAACTCGGGTGTAACCTCTGATGTTTCCCCCTATCATCATTGCCACTCCCACCTCAGATATGGCCCGGCCAAATCCCAGGATAAGTGCTCCTAATAAGGCGTATTTGGCTTCGTGCATAATGGTTTGAATAGCCTGAAATTCGCTGGCCCCCAGGGATAATGAAAGATCTCTAATTTCATCTTTGACCCCACTTAATGCCAGGATGGTGAAACCAGTTATAATGGGAAGTACAAGTATGGTTTGGCCCATTATCATCCCTCCTGGTGTAAAAAGTAGATGTAGGTCGCCTAATGGTCCCTGATTGGATATTAAAAGGAAAACCAGGAGCCCTACCAGAACAGTGGGCATGCTGTATAGCGTCTGTATAATATTTATAACGGTTCTTTTCCCTCGAAACTTTCGAAAGTGTATGTATCCACCTACGGGAACTGCAATTAAAGCGGCGATGACCGTGGATGTTATGGAAATGTAGAGTGTTCTGAGGGTTATTTCCATCACTTCAGGGTCCAAAGTTACCAGTAAATGGATTGCCTCAAAGAAGGCGTTTATTATCTCGTTCACTTAACCACCAAAAAAAGAATCATATAGGGGATTAAGATTCCCCCTAAATAAAAAACTAACTATTCTACAGTAACAGTTATTTGGTTGGTTCGGGTTGTCCAGCTAGTGGTATGAATAACTGTTGACCGTACTTTTCTTTACCGTAATTACCCACTATGGTCTGACCTTCTGTTGAAAGCACAAAGTCTACCCATTTCATTGATGCGTTGTAGTTCACATTGGAGAACTTCTCAGGGTTCACTGGTATCATGGAATAAATGTTCAGAAGGTCTTTTCCCTGCGTAACATACGGTACCAGAGTGATGTTACCCTTGTATGCCAGGTATGTGCCTGAATCTGATAATGTGTAGGCTGATTTTTCATTGGCCATGTTAAGGGTGTCTCCCATTCCTTTACCCGATTCTATATACCAGCTTTGTCCCTGGACGGTGGTGTTGTAATTGGTACCGCTCTTGTTCCAGAGTTGTATTTCCCTGGTGTTAGTCCCGGAATTATCTCCCCTGGACACGAATTTAACCTGGTCCGGATTGGCTGCACCAGCTGCGCTGATCCTGGAGAATGCTTCGGTAGCATTGGTTCCATTGATCTGGGCAGGATCACTTGCAGGTCCTACAATGTAGAAGTAATTGTAGGCGAATACATAGCGCTGGGTACCATAACCATCTTTTATGAATTGTTCTTCCTGGGTTTTGGAGTGAACCATTACCAGATCCACATCACCTTTTTTCCCATATTCAAGGGCCTGCCCAGTACCGGCGGCAATGAACTGCACGTCAATATTGGGGTTTTGTTTTTCAAATGCTGCTTCTAAAACAGGCAATAAACCGGTGTCTTCTAGGCTGGTGGTGGTGGCAATCTTAAGGGTTTGCTCCTGACCGAATCCACTGAAAACAAGGCCGGCTATTGCTACAATTGCAATAATTATAACTGCTAGCAATGCTATTTTTGTATTACGCTCCATTTTAATCTCCTCTATATATCTGTAATTTAGAGTATATCGATATGAATATATAATCATATCGATATTTGAATTTAACAAATTCTGATAGTTCAGGCAGATCTGCTATTTTTAAAGTTAAATAGGCTATATTAAGTTATTATGGGCTATTTTAATCAGTATAAGATAGTATAACTCAATATAAAACATTTAGATTAATCATAAAATTTATTTGTATGTTTTTACATATAAAATATTGATAAAAAATATCAGTTCGGGGTGAAAATCATGAAAATAAGTGCCAGAAATGGATTTAAAGGAAAAGTAGAGAAAGTAGAGGAAGGACCAATCACAGCCAATGTAAAAATAAAAATAGAGGTGCCAGCAGAGATTACAGCAGTGATAACCAAAGAATCTGTGGAAGACCTAAACATTAAAGTTGGAGATGAAGTGGTGGCAATTATAAAAGCCACAGAAGTAATGGTTGGTAAAGAATAATATTTCAATTCAACTTCACTTGAAAACCAACCTTATTTATTCTTTTTTTACTAGATATAACTTGAGTATACTCATCCAGTTAATTAGAGGCTAATTTCACAGTTTTTAAATATTAACTTAAAAATTTAATATTTTTATTTTTTTATTTTAATTTTGTGGCTAAAAAAAAGAAGAGGGGAAGAAATTGAATTTTTTAATGTTGTGAAGTACTTGATATTCGTAGAGTTTAATCCTCCAGAAAAGATCCCAATTCATTGGGGGTCTAAAAAAAAGAAAGGAGGAAGAAATTGAATTTTTTAATTTCGTGAAATATTTGATATTTTAATGTTAATCCTCCAGAAGATCTGCCAATCTATTACTCCATGCTTTGGATTTAACATTTTCCAGGTTCATGTTTTTCCTTTTAAGGGTAATACCCTGTTGAGGGCAGGCTTTGGCACAGGCTCCGCACAGGATGCAGAAAGTTGGATTAATAACGGATTTACCTTCCACTATACTGATGGCATTGCAGGGACAAACATCGGCACAGGCATGACAGGAGTCGCCTTTACATGTGAAATCATCTCGAATGAAGATTTCTCCTTCAAATGGTTTGGTAACTTCTGCAGCATCAACTGGGCACACTTCCTGGCACCATCCACATTTTATGCAGGTATCATTGTCCAGGATTATGTCTCCTTTGATCTCCG
>AMGN01000076.1 GCA_000309865.1 Methanobacterium sp. Maddingley MBC34
TACCTGGACACCAAAGAAGAACTTAAAGACATCGCCACCAAGTTGGCTTTGGAACATACCTCCAGAGATGTTGAAACCTTCATCAACACTGCCGACGACCCTACCAGTAAAACCGAAGAAGGTTACTATCTCACTGTAACAGGTACCTCTGCAGAAATGGGAGACGATGGATCAGTAGGACGTGGAAACCGAGCCAACGGACTTATAACCCCTAACCGACCCATGTCAATGGAAGCTACCTCTGGTAAAAACCCCATAAATCACGTTGGTAAAATCTACAACCTTTTATCTAACCAAATGGCCAATGACATTGTTAAAGAAGTTGAAGGTGTTAACCAGGTCCATATGATGCTTTTAAGTCAGATTGGAGCCCCTATTGACCAGCCTAAAGCTGCAAGTGCACAGCTTATTCTGGAAAAAGGCTACGAGATGAGTAAAGTTAGAAGTGAAGTTCAGGGTGTTATGGACACCTGGCTGGCTGACATTAACAAGATAACTGAGATGTTAATAAAAGGAAAAGTTCGAACCTTCTAAAACCTTCATTCCCTTTTATTTTTCTTTGATATCTCAATTATTCTTTTATTTTTGAATCTATTTTATTCAAGATATTTTTATTGTAATCATCACTCCAGCCCATCTTATCAGTGCCCATCTCAATTATAATAAAAGGATATAAAAGGCCGCAAACAAAGTTTGTTATGAATAGATCTTGCTATCGAGTAGATACTCATATGAATAAATCATTATGTTTCATAAAAGATCATCTAAGTTAAAAACAGCCGGTTGAGTTATTAATTAATAAACCACTTATTACCAGAAACAATTATTACAAGGAGAATGTTAGATGGCAATCAAGGAAGCCCCCCGATCATACCAGTCTGAAACCATTGAAGAGAAGGTACAGAAATTCTGGGATGACAAACAAATATATCAGCTTACTAAAGACCTGAGGAAAGATCAACCTAATTTCTCATTTTTAGACGGACCACCATACTGTAGTGGCCGAATTCACCTGGGAACTGCCTGGAACAAAACAATAAAGGACAGTTTCCTCCGTTTCAAGTCCATGTCAGGATTCAACGTTCGCAGACAGGCCGGATGGGACACCCATGGACTACCCATTGAACACAAGGTGGAAGGGCTACTGGGACTTAAAAGCAAGAAGGAAATAGAAACCAGGATCGGGATTGAAAACTTCGTGAACAAGTGTAAGGAATTCGCAGTGGAAAACCAGGCTCTCATGACCAAACAGTTCGAAAAAATGGGTGTCTGGATGGACTGGGATGATCCTTACGTGACCTATGACACCCAGTACATGGAAAGCGCCTGGTGGACCCTTAAAAAAGCCCATGAAAAGGAACTCCTGGTAAACGATCTTAGGGTTATCACCTGGTGCCCAAGATGCGAAACTGCACTGGCCCTGGCAGAGATCGACTATGAAAACAAGGAAGACCCCTCTATCTACGTTAAATTCCCATTAAAAGGCAGGGAAAACGAGTACGTTCTGGTATGGACCACCACCCCCTGGACACTACCTGCCAACCTGGCAATTTGTGTGCATCCAGATTATGATTACGCCTATATTAAAGTTGAAAATGAAGGCATGGACGTAGTTTACCTGATGGCTGAAGCCCTGGTGGAAGCCACTTTCCCGGAACAGGATTATGAAATAATAAAAGTGGTCAAAGGAAGTGATCTGGAAGGAACTGAATACATACACCCCCTTCCTGAAGAAATACCCTTCCACAGGGATTTCCAGCACCGCATACTGCCTGGAGACCATGTGACCCTCACCGAGGGAACCGGCTGCGTGCACACCGCACCTGGACACGGCCCAGATGACTTTGAAATAGGAAAACAACACGGATTGCCAATATTCTGCCCGGTGGACGAAGCAGGATTGTTCACACTAGATGCGGGTAAATATGAGGGCCAGTTCGTTAAGGATGCCGACCCCAATATCATCGCTGATCTGGACTCCCATCATCTACTATTCAAAGAAGGCATCATTGACCACCGTTACGGTTTCTGCTGGAGATGTAAAACCCCCATCATCTACCTGGCCACCAAACAATGGTTTTTGAAGGTTACTGCAGTCAAAGACCAGATGCTCAGCGAATTGGATAAAGTGGAATGGGTACCATCATGGGCTGGTGAAAACCGATTCCGGAACTGGGTAGAAAATGCTCGGGACTGGACCATCTCCCGGCAACGTTACTGGGGAATACCCATACCCATCTGGATCTGTGAAGACTGTGGAAAGATGGAAGTTATCGGATCCATAGATGAACTGCAGGAGAAGATCACAGAAGGCCAGCTGGAAGGGGATTTCATCCACCGCCCCCATGTGGATGAGATAAAACTGGGTTGCTCCTGTGGTGGTAAGATGCAACGGACCCCTGATGTTCTAGATGTGTGGATCGACTCGGGAGTTGCTGGATGGGCTGCTCTACATTACCCTAAAGAGAAGGAAATGTTTGAAGAATGGTACCCTTACCAGTTCATCACTGAGGGCCATGACCAGACCAGAGGATGGTTCTACTCCCAGATGGGCTGTGGGGTAATCGCTCTGGACAGCGTACCTTACCAGAAGGTTCTGATGCACGGTTTCACCCTGGATGAGGAAGGTAAGAAAATGAGTAAATCCCTGGGGAATGTGGTGGAACCAGATGAGGTTATAGCCAAGTACGGGGCAGATGTTCTCCGTTTCTACCTCCTGTGGGGTAACAAACCATGGGATGATCTGAAGTTCAACTGGGAAGAACTGGGAACAGTGAACAAGATGTTCAACATCCTATGGAATGTTTACGTCTTCAGCACCACCTATATGGCACTGGATGAATTCAACCCCACCCTTTATAGTCCAGATGATCTTATATTCCGCGATGAAGACCGCTGGATCACCTCAAGAGTGCATTCTGTGGCCCTCGAGGTCACCGATGCCCTGGATTCCCTGCACCTCCACAAGGCCACCCGTAGCCTCAACCATTTCATACTGGAAGATCTCAGCCG
>AMGN01000079.1 GCA_000309865.1 Methanobacterium sp. Maddingley MBC34
AATTTTTAATAGATTCGAGCTTAATAATTTTTAATAGATTTAAGCTCTAATAATTTTAAATTTATTTACAAATTGTGTTTAATCATTTAATCCACGTTTGTCAATAACCCTAACCGCTTTCCCCTCACTTCGAGGCAGTGTTCTTGGTTCTACCAGGGTCACAGTAACTCTTAAACCAATCTCATTGTGAATGAAGTTTTCTATTTTCTTTTTTATCCCCACTAACTCCTTTACCTCATCTGAGAAGAGTTCAGGGGATGTTTCCACCTGTACTTCCATTTCATCCAGGTGCTGGGGTCTGGTGACAATGATCTGGTAATGGGGTTCAATCCCATCCATCTTCAGGAGCGCCTTCTCGATCTGGGAGGGGAAAACTGCCACTCCACGGATCTTGAGCATGTCATCGGTTCTTCCTGTTATACGGTCCATTTTAATCATGGTCCTGCCACAGGAACAGGGTTCTCTTCTGAGACTGGTGACGTCTTTGGTTCTAAAACGAATAATGGGCATTCCCTCCCTGGTCAGGTTGGTCAGGACCAGTTCTCCCTTCTTACCTTCTCCCAGTACTTCCTGGGTTTCGGAGTCAATGATCTCAGGATAGAAATGATCCTCCATCACATGCAGGCCATCTTGTTGGGGGCATTCTAGAGCTATTCCTGGGCCCATAATCTCAGTGAGTCCATAAATATTGTATGCAGGTGCATTGAAGCGTTTCTGAAGTTCCTGGCGCATTTCTTCAGTCCACATTTCTGCTCCAAAGCCAATGGATTTTAATTTCATATCCTCAGTTTTAAGTCCTTCTTCTTCCGCCACCTCTGCCAGGTAAAGCCCATAGGAAGGTGTAACTATCAGTACAGTAGTTCCAAAGTCCTTCATTATCTCGATCTGTCTACGGGTCTGTCCTGTTGAAATGGGTATAACTGTGGCTCCTATCTTCTGGGCACCATAGTGCACCCCAAAACCACCAGTAAAAAGACCATAACCATGGGTGTTCTGGATAAGATCATCCTCATCAACTCCGAACATGGTTAAACCCCTGGCCATTATTTCGCTCCAAGTATCCAGGTCTTCCTTGGTATAACCAGAAACAGTGGGCTTTCCAGTGGTCCCGGAGGAGGTATGAACTTCCACAATGTCACGTCTTGGAACTGCAAACATTCCAAAGGGATAAGCAGCGCGAAGGTCGTCTTTAGTTGTTAAAGGTAATTTTTGGATGTCTTCTAGGTTTTTAATGTCTTCTGGTTTAATACCTGCCTCATCAAAACGTTTTTTATAGTAAGGAACATTCTCGTAGGCCCGCTTCACAACATCCTTTAAGTGCTTAAGCTGCAGTTTCTTCATCTCATCTCTAGATATGCACTCCACTTCTTCATTCCAGATCATTTTCAATCCACCGGCCAATATGTACTTATTTTTTATTAGAATTATTTTTAGATATCTTTAACAGATTATTATTAAAATTGGAATAATTTAAACTATTCAAATCATTTTTTCTAACTTTTAACATTCTATTTAGTTTGAAATTTTAATAATCATCCTATTTTTTCTAAATTTTAAGTTTTTATTTAAATTTAATTATTCTGAATAAATAATTATTTTTCCATGAAACTACCTTTCTAGTTTAATTTTTTATGTGAGCTTATTGGATTCACATAAGTTTATAGCAGTCACATAAGTTTATAGCAGTC
>AMGN01000080.1 GCA_000309865.1 Methanobacterium sp. Maddingley MBC34
TGTTTAAAAAAAAGAAGGAATTATCCTTGGTTATCCAAGAACCATCCTAATATTTTAAAAATCCCTAATATTATGATGGATTAGAAATTTAATGGATTGGAAACTTTAGGTATAATCCAGTTCACCTTCATTGTAAAGTTCCTGGAGTTCTGTAGCATGCCCCAGCTCATAATTCCGGTAAGGATTGTTCATGTAAGGGAAAATCATTCCATAAGATGTGATTAAGTACGCCGGAACTATTCCATATGTTTTTTGCATTATATGGAAGTAAAGGGGGAATCCACATCCCTGAATAAGGACTGCATTACCCTGTCGAGCATTACCGTGCCAGGCTATTGGAAGAGGACCAGTTTGGTTGTGTTTTTCAGCAAGGGTGTATACATGGTTCATTGCTTCATCATAGGTGTCGAAGACCAGTCCATCAGACTTATATTTATATCGACCCTCAGGGGCACCGAATAAAGCTAATTTAACCGAATCCCAGTAATTGGTGGGATCAGCAGCACCTGTTCCCTGGGTGTCAATAAGGGCCAGTTCAATTATATATACATCACCGTCTTGATAGCTACGGTAGTTGGAACTCCCTGCAAAGTGACATATCAATGCACACTTGGAATTCCTTTCCTCCGCGTATTTGGCTAAAAGTTGAGAGTGAATATGTCCCGGATAAAAATCAGGGTTCCCAACCTTAACAAATGCAGTTCTACCTAATGGAGTAAATGGGCCACTGGCAACAGCGACCACAGTATAACCTACAATCACCACCACAATGGCGATTGCAACTAAGGACCATTTCATCTTTCTATCACCTAATTACTTAACTAAAATCATTCAAAAATTTTAGTGTTTTTACTCATTTTTTTTGAATAAATTTTTAGATTTTTTTAAATTTGATGTTAATGAAATTTTTTTAATTTAATTTTGAAGTTAATCTAATTATTTTTGAACTTAATAAATGCAACGGTATAATCAAGTCTTTTTTTATAATCACATAATAAAAGGCAGTAAATGGGCAACAATTCCCCCTACCACTACCGCTGTGACTAAATTTGCAGTACAAATCACACCAGCAGATTTCACTCCAAACTCCCTGATGAGTATGCTGATTGTGGATAAACATGGAATGTACAACATTCCAATTAATGCCAGGACAATGAACTGCACTGGAGTTAATGCCAGGGCAAGGTTGGTACCCACAAATGAAACCAGAGTTAATAGCACGAACTCTTTACGCACAATTCCCACAATTAATAATATTCCTGCAAATACAGGAAGTCCCAGCCAGCCCACAGTTAAAGGTGCCATAAAATTACTTATGGGTCCCAATACACCTAGAACATAGAATAACTGAATCAAAGCACTTCCAAGAATGAATATAGGGAATACCAGATATGTTAATGATTTTACACGATTCCAGGTTTGTTTAAGAATTACTGATGATGTGGGTAGTCTCAGAGAATGCATTTCCATTATTAGTCCAGTTCGTTCACCAGGCATGGCTTTGAGGGCTAGTTTCCCCATTACAAATATTATCACTATATCCAGGACGTAAAGGGCAAGAGCCCACCAGATACTGACAAAAACCGCCACAAGACTCAGAATAATAATAGTTCTGGCAGAGCAGGGGGCGAATGTTATGGCAAATGCTGCCAGTAATCTTTCTCTCTTTGTTTCCAGAATTTTAGTGCTGTCAATGGCCGGGACACTGCATCCATAACCCAGTATGAGTGGGATCAGTGCCTTACCATGCAGACCGATTTTTTGCATGAAACTATCCATCATGAAAGCTACACGGGTTAGGAGGCCTGAATTTTCAATGTAAGCTAGCATAATATAGAATGGAATCACAAAGGGTACTATCAAAGTTAGTCCTGCAACCAGACCGCCAAATGCCCCGTTCCATATCACTGCAAATATTGGGCCAGATAATGTGGGATCTACTGGTTGAAAAAAGCTCAATGCATTGGTGATTAGATCTGAGAGGAAATTTCCTATAATGAAAGTCCACACTAAAAGTCCAATTATTACCAGTGCTGATGTGAAATAACCATACAAAGGATGTATTAGAATTTTATCCAATTTTTCAGAGAAGGTAATTTTATATTCACTCTGTTTTTGAGCTCCTGCTGCAATTCTATTTGCCAGGGAATATCTTTCAGAGGCCATAATAGAAAAAGAAGGTTCATTATGTATTTGTTCCAGTTCCAGGGCCAAATAATTGGCTAAATGAATTGCACGTTCTGATATGGATTCAACCTGTTTATTAATTTCAGGATCATTTTCCAAAAGTTTAAAGGAAACCCATCGGTTGGAATAGCCTACATCAATATTTTCAGATTCCAAAAAGGTTTGAAGTTGTTTAACTGCCTTTTCAACTTCACCACCATATTCTGGGGAGATTTCAGGTTTTTTCTTATTCCTAGCAATGTTTACTGCATTTTTTATGAGTTTTTGTAAACCTTCACCGTGAATAGCTACAGTTGGAACCACTGAAACTCCCAGTGCTTTTTCCAGTTTTTTGGTATCTATCTCAAATCCTTTGGCTCGGGCAATGTCCATCTGGTTAACACAAACCACCATGGGAACGTCCATTTCCATTAGTTGTAGGGTGAAAAAAAGGTTTCTCTCCAGTACCGATGCATCCAGAACGTTAATAACAACATCAGGCTTTTCATGGGCAATGTATTCCCTTGATACTATTTCTTCCATGGAAAAAGTGGAAAATGAGTATATTCCTGGTAAATCAATTATGTGGATATTCTGGCCCTGGTAATGGAGATTCCCTTCAGCACGATCTACAGTCTTACCTGGCCAGTTCCCAACCACCTGGTCTGAACCGGTTAAATAATTAAAAATAACACTTTTACCAACGTTAGCATTCCCAGCAAGAGCTATGGTAATGTCATCAGGTTGTGATGATATTCCATTTTTATCAGGAGCAGATGAAACAGTCTTTTCATAATTAGATTTTTCAATACACTCTGGAAGCTTAACCATATGATAATGCTCCTCCGGATGTGGATGTGTTGTCCCTGATGATCTCCACAAAAACATTTTTAGCAATATCTCTTCCTAGTGCCAGATTGGATCCACGGACCAGTAATTCTACAGGTCCCTTGAAAGGAGCAACTTCCAGGATACTTACCTGGGCACCCATGGTTATTCCCATGTCCATTAATCTGCGGATGACTTTATAATCACCCCTTATGAATGAAACTTTGCCCTTTTCATTTTTCTTCATGTCAGTAAGGGAGACCAGGTTTTTGTCACGTTTTCCTACCTGGTTGACTTCTTCCTTCCTGCGCATGCGGCACTCTTCACAGGTTTCAAACTTGAAATCACATACTGGTATCAGTTCCTCATCATCAGGACACTCATCAGGATTTTTCAATAGGTGACATAAAGCGCGTTCAGCATCATCTGAAAGCACGTGTTCCATTTCACAGGCCTGATCATGAACCTTTTCTTTTTTTATTTTGAGCACATCATGGAGGAATCTCTCCAAAAGTCTGTGCTTTCTGGTAATGTTGGAAGCAATTTTATATCCTTCCTCAGTAAGAGTGACACCCTTATAAGGTGAGTAATCAACATAACCCTCTTTTTCAAATTTTTTTAACATCTGAGTAACACTTGCCGGGGAGATATTGAGCATTTTGGATATATTGGTAGTCTTCACTGGACGTTCTTTTAATGAGAGCTTGTATAGAACTTCCAGATATTCCTCTGCATTTTCACTTAACGTTTTTTCAGAAGACATTTTAGGGTCACCTAAAAGTAATTGGTTTAATTACTATATAAAAGTTAGGGTAACCTAAGAACTATAAAAATTTGTGCAAATTATGAATATTTGTTTTAAACCCCAGGTTACTAGTCTTTTTTATAATAAAATAGTGAAAAACAGAATTAGATATTATAAAATAGCCGATCGAATATCATATCTAATGAAATAAATTAATTAAATAACAGTAAACTTGAATAAAACAAGTGCATTGGTGAAAAACTATTGAATATTATAGGAGAGGGATTAAAATATTAGAGAACTTTTTATTTTAAAATTTTAATAATTTCATATTATGATTTAAAAAAATCTTATAATTCAATTTAAATAATTTAAAATATTAAGTAGTGATTTAGATTTTAAAAAAGAAAAATAGGTTGTAAGTCCTTGTGGACTTACATCATTGGTGGCATTCCACCAGGCATTCCGCCC
>AMGN01000081.1 GCA_000309865.1 Methanobacterium sp. Maddingley MBC34
AGCCCCGTAAACGTAATCTGAGTGGATTTGACTAGGGTTCTTGAGTAGCGTCGGTTGGATATCCGGCGTGAATTTGGGAGGCATCGACTCCTAATCCTAAATACGTCTCAAGACCGATAGCGTACTAGTACCGTGAGGGAAAGCTGAAAAGAACCCCTAAAGGGGGGTGAAAAGAACCTGAAACCAGATGGTGACAGCCTAGCATGGCTTGGAAGGAATGAAATCTTCTGAAAGAAACCATGGCAACGTGGGATTATGAGGAGGTATGGACTAAAGTCATGTTATCCGTCTTGAAACACGGGCCAGGGAGTTTTTTGTTGTGGCGAGACTAAGGGGTTTAACCTCGAAGTCGGAGGGAAACCAACATGCCCGCAGCACA
>AMGN01000082.1 GCA_000309865.1 Methanobacterium sp. Maddingley MBC34
TCAGACCTAACCTGATGACCAAACCAGCAACACTCATAGTGCCCAAGGTCAGTGTACGATGCCTTGACGATGCAAACAAGATATTCGGACCTGCTCAAACCGCTGTAGGCCGAGCTGTGGCCGATGCGGTGACAGAAGGCATATTACCCGCAGAAGAAGCTGAAGATATGGTTCTGATCATCAGTGTATTTATCCATCCTGAAGCATCAGATTACCGTAAAATCTACCAGTACAACTACGGAGCAACCAAACTGGCTCTGAGAAGAGCAATGGAAGGATATCCGTCCGTAAACAAAGTATTAGCAGAAAAAGACAGAGGAGCGCATCCAGTAATGGGTTTCAAAGTAACCAGACTATGGAAGCCACCGTACCTGCAGGTAGCACTTGACCTGGATAACATGCAGGAAATGGAACGCATCATCGATAGCCTACCAGACAGGGAAAGAATCCTGATAGAAGCAGGAACACCACTGGTTAAGAAGTTTGGAGTGGGAATCGTTGGTAAGATCAGGGAACTCAAGAAGGATGCTTTCATCATTGCTGACCTAAAAACTCTGGATGTTGGACGTATCGAGGTTAAAATGGCAGCAGATGAAACTGCAGATGCCGTGGCCATCTCAGGACTCGGAACCCAGGAATCCATTGAAAAAGCAATCCACGAAGCCCAGAAACAGGGAATTTATTCCATACTGGACATGATGAACGTGGACAACTTCACTGAAAAACTGGAAACCCTCAATTTCAAACCCGACATCGTCCTCTTACACCGTAATGTGGACCTGGAAACCATGAAAGCAGAACGGGGAGAAGAACAGGAAGCCATGACTGAATGGGGTAACATCAACCAGATCAAGGATATCCTTGGTGAAAATGGGTTGGTGGCAGTTGCCGGAGGTATTGTACCCAAAAAGATGGACCAAGCCCTGGACAGTGGTGCGGACATCATCGTAGTGGGCCGTTATATCATCGGCTCCAGAGATGTGCGCCACGCAGCCGAGGATTTCCTGGAAAAAATGCCTCAGGACCCAGACACCATGCGCCTGGCTTTAGATGAAGACGAATCCATATAAAAAAAATACTTTAAGTGCACTAAAATGTGCTCTTAATCTATTTTTCCTTCTTAACTTATTTTAATCTTCATAATTTATTTTTCCTATCTTTTACCTTCTCCAAATCTTTCAATATACTATCGGATTAACAGATATTTCTGCTTCATTTCCACTAAAAACAAATATCATAGACAACATATTGTTACCTGGTATATATGGCAGATGTAAATATCCTTCTGGTTGAGGATGAAAGCATAGAAGCCCTTGATATCAAGCACACCTTGGAATCTTTTGGTTATAAGGTTCCATATATCGCTTCCCGTGGCGAAGAAGCTGTAGACAAAGCATTAGACATTATGCCCGATCTTGTTTTGATAGATATAGTTTTAAAAGGAGATTTTAACGGTATTAAAGTAGCATCTGAGATTAAAAAACTTAATATACCGTTTATATATTTGACAGCTCATTCTGAAGAAGCTACTGTACATGAAGCTAAACTTACCGAACCTTATGGATTCATAATAAAACCATACGATCCCCTAGAACTGAAATACACTATTGATATTGCCTTGTATAAAAAATCTGTAGAGAAAGTTAGGGATAGTGCAGAAAAACTCCGTAGAAAAACTGAAAATGAGCTTAAGTTGGCAAGTTTGTATAATCGTAGTTTGATTGAGGCTAGTTTAGACCCATTTGTTACCATTGGCCCAGATGGGAAGATCACCGATGTTAACCAAGCCACTGAGAAGGTTACAGGCTATTCCCGGGACAAAATTATTGGAACTGACTTTTCCAACTACTTCACAGAAC
>AMGN01000084.1 GCA_000309865.1 Methanobacterium sp. Maddingley MBC34
TCAGCAGGCCACCAGCTTCGTGGGCACTGCACGTAGCAGATTCCACATTTAATACAGCGGTCGCTGTTTAGTTCTGGTCTTCCGTTGGTCATGCTCAGGGCTCGGGTCTGGCAAGCCATGGCACAGGTTCCACATCCTATGCATAATGCTTGGTTCACCACTTTGCTCTGAAGGTCGCAACCACATGCTTCGGTGTAACCAGCCAGATCCATCATGGGCTGTAAGTAGTCCATGTCACCGTTTAAGACTGCTACTACAGTTTTAGCAATTATTTCTGGTGATGGTGGGCAGCCAGGTATGGCCAGGTCAACTTTTACCAGATCAGCAA
>AMGN01000085.1 GCA_000309865.1 Methanobacterium sp. Maddingley MBC34
CCATAGCCAAAGGACTCAAAGAATACGCTGACACCATCAGTGGAAGAGAACAACTGGCAATCGCTGCCTTTGCTGAAGCCCTGGAAATTGTACCTAAAACCCTGGCAGAAAACGCTGGAATCGACCAGATCGATGCACTGGTAGACCTGCGAGCAGCCCATGAAGACAACTTCTACATGGGACTGGATGTATTCAAACGTGATGTCACCAACATGAAGGACGCTCAGGTTATTGAACCTAAGCGGGTTAAAAAACAGGCCATCCAATCTGCTGCCGAAGCTGCAGAAATGATCCTGCGTATTGACGACATGATCGCATCCACAGGAGCAGGTAAAGAACCTGACATGGGCGGAATGCCTGGTGGAATGCCACCAATGATGTAAG
>AMGN01000086.1 GCA_000309865.1 Methanobacterium sp. Maddingley MBC34
ATATCTTATCCCTTCACTAGCTATCACTCAGTGATACTAGTTGCACGTATAAATCTATAAATATAAAAATGAAGGTATGGACCCACCGGGATTTGAACCCGGGGCCTCCGCCTTGCAAGGGCGGCGCTCTCCCAGTCTGAGCTACGGGCCCACAATGAATGCTGGTACAATAACAATTATTGGTAGATATGATATGGTGTTTAGCTGCACAACAAAAACAAGGATAAATCTCCATTCTACATTTTTTTTATGTTTAAGGAGGTGATCCAGCCGCAGGTTCCCCTACGGCTACCTT
>AMGN01000087.1 GCA_000309865.1 Methanobacterium sp. Maddingley MBC34
CCATAGCCAAAGGACTCAAAGAATACGCTGACACCATCAGCGGCCGTGAACAACTAGCTGTTACTGCATTCGCAGAAGCACTGGAAGTAGTACCCAAAACCCTGGCTGAAAACGCAGGACTGGACAGCATTGACGCTCTGGTGGACCTACGAGCAGCCCATGAAAAATCATTATACATGGGACTCAACGTATTCACAGGCGACGTCACCGACATGTACCGTGCCGGAGTCATCGAACCTCACCGAGTCAAAAAACAGGCAATCCAATCCGCAGCAGAAGCCGCAGAAATGATCCTAAGGATCGACGACGTCATTGCATCCACTGGTGCAGGTAAAGAACCTGACATGGGTGGAATGGAAGGAATGGGCGGAATGCCTGGTGGAATGCCACCAATGATGTAAG
>AMGN01000088.1 GCA_000309865.1 Methanobacterium sp. Maddingley MBC34
TTAAAAGCCAGGCGCTCTCCCAGACTGAGCTACGGGCCCTCTAAAACGCCTTGGCCGGGAATTGAACCCGAGTCGCGGGCTCGACAGGCCCGCATGATAGCCCCTACACCACCAAGGCAATACTTTAGCAGAACTAGAGTATAGTGGTTTATGTTATGATTCCTTATATACTTTTCCTTTTCGTTGATTACATATAAAGGTTTGGATTAATATCCTGAGGATAATATGACTGTCACTCCCAACTATTATTAGAGAATGTCACCAACAGTTTCCATTGATTGATAGATATTAAGTCCCGCCTGCCGGACTTGAACCAGCAACATTCGGATCTACAGTCCGACGCTCTGCCAAATTGAGCTAAGGCGGGATGAAATTTCTAATTTATCTAATGATTTAATGGGACCACCCGGATTTGAACCGGAGTCTCAGGCTCCCAAAGCCCAAAGGATCGACCAAGCTACCCTATGGTCCCATATTGAATCTAAAATCTTCTTAGGTTACATCAAAGCTACATCTAAACTATGTTATATTTATTCATCATCAGTTTAGAGCCCCGGACGGGAATTGAACCCGCGACCACGAGATTACAAGTCTCGCGCTCCACCAGACTGAGCTACCGAGGCATTTTAAGTTTTGAGATATTGCCTTATATAGTTTTGGGTGGAGATCATGTTGACTTAATCTGGTCTTACTAATTTTTCACTGTTAATCAGGGGAATGCTTACTATGATCAATCCAAGTATTTAAAGTTAGTTTAAATTATTGGTGTTAATAACCAAATTTATATAGTAAGTTACTTTTGAAGTAAGTTACTTTTGAAGTAAGTT
>AMGN01000089.1 GCA_000309865.1 Methanobacterium sp. Maddingley MBC34
CTGATGGTGTCAGCGTATTCTTTGAGTCCTTTGGCTATGGCTATTTCCGGTGCGCCACCACCAGCTACTACCTGACCGTCTTCCACTGTAGCGGATACTACGCCTATAGCGTCTTCCACTGCTCTTTCAACTTCTTCTGCTACGTGTCGGGTACTTCCCCTGAGGATGATGGATACTGCTTTGGGGTCGTCGCATTCTTCCACGAATATAAGAATTTCATCGAAGATCTTCTTCTCGTAAACGTGACCAGCATGCCCCAGGTCTTCTGATGAGAGTTCCTCGACATTAGTTACCACTTGAGCCCCGGTTGCTTTTCCTATGCGTTCCATGTCAGATTTTCTAACCCTTTTAGCTGCCAGGATTCCAGCTTTAGCCAGTAAGTGCTGGGCCAGGTCGTCTATTCCTTTCTGGCAGAAGATGACATCGGCGCCACTGGCAACAACTTTGTCCACCATGTCCTTTACCATCTGTTCTTCCTGTTCAATGAAAGCCTGCATCTGAGCTGGGTCGGTGAGTTTGATCTTGGCATCAGTTTCCAAGTCTTTAACTTCGATTGGGTATTTTAGAAGAGCTATTTGAGCGTTTTTCAGGTCTTTGGGCATTGCATTAACTGCTCTGCTTTTGTCAATAACCACACCATTGACGATCTGTGAGTCATGGACTGTTGCACCCTGTATCCGGTGAATATTAATCTGGTCAGAGTCCACTTTACCGTCTTCTTCAACCTGAAGTACTGCATCAACTATCAGTTCTGCCAGTGGTTCTCGAGCTTTTTCAGTTCCTTTACCAGTCATGGCAGTCATGGCCACCATATTAAGGGTTTCACGGTCGCTAGCATCGATGGCTATCTGGTTTAAGATTTCCTGTGCTTTAGCTGCTGCTTTCCTGTAACCCATTACCAGGGTTGTTGGGTGAATTTCCTGATCCAGGAGGTCTTCTGCATTTTTGAGTAATTCTCCTGCAATGATGACTGCAGTGGTGGTTCCGTCTCCC
>AMGN01000090.1 GCA_000309865.1 Methanobacterium sp. Maddingley MBC34
CTCTTCCATAGATATGAATGACACAGCATTTGCAGCATAGTCCAACATCTGACCAATAACTTCACGCCTTAATCTTGTGTCGCTACTCCTCTTAACTTCTACCAAGGTTGGGATACCATCTTGGTCCAAGAAAAAGTGGTCCAGTGATAGTTGACGAGCTCCTTCTTCCTCAAATGGCAATCCCATTTCTCTTTCTACCAATAACCATTGCCGAGGATTTTCACTATCAATCTGATCACCAGGAATCAGATCCGGATATTTTTCAAGGAGATCTTGGAAATCTATCTCTCGCTCATACTTCTTCTCGTTCATAGCAACCAGTTCATCATCATCTTTTATCATGTAAATTTTTCCCGTCATGTAATTCCCTCCTCGTTTATAAATCTCATAATTGCTATTAAGGTTATTTTTACTTCTATAAAGTCCAGCATGGAGATATGTTAATGGTGAATTTATCAAATCCTTTCACTGCCAACATTTCGGTTACTGAAGATGCGTACTCATCATGCTTCTCTTCCAATCGTTTTGCTTCTACGGGGTCGCTAGTTAAGAATATTTCCTCCAGTGCCGGCAGAACCTCTACCTGGCCATCAGTGTAGATACGCACATGTTCCGCATATAGGAAAGTGATCAGATCCTCTGATCTCATAAGTGATGATGCTTGTGGTAGTAATTAGAATTTAAGATTACCAATTGGAGCAAAATTGTAATTCCCTATACAGATTTTTATTTCTGTGTAGGGATTTTTTTATTTATAATTCTTCAAAATTTCTTCCATAACATTCTTTAATTATTTCTATGATATCCTTTTTTGCTCTGTTTATTTCATCTTCGTCTAAAAGGGATTCTATATTGCTACAAATTCGTATAAAAGCTTCGTTTATTAACTCAATATTTCTATACCAATTCAATTGATTTAATTGAGTTTCCATACATTCATATTCTCTATCTGTTGTATTAACTGAAATGTAGTTATATGATAATAAAAAACAAATTAAAGATGGTTCTTCTCCATGTCTAATCATATGTTGAACGTGTTTTATTTCCATTTAATTCCCCCTATTACGATCTTAATTTATAATTTCATTATTTCTTCTTAGATTTAATATAGTCCTCGACTAGTACCCTCTTTTTTACTCCACATTTTTAAGGCCTCATCTATATGCATCTATTTAATTTCAGGTGTTAGTTTGATGACTTTTCTATCAATTTTTGCATATAACGGCCGTACCAGTTTCCCTGGCGTTTTTTATATTCATCATCAACTAATAGAACGTATTGATATATGAAGTCCAGTTCCTGGGCTGGTTTGAAGGTTTTCTCCAGTTCCGATAATCTATTTTTCAAGTAACTATTTAATTGGTATTAAAAGCGTCTTTGGATTCCGGATTTTTAGTTATTATTATCTCTTTCAAGATATCCCAGTATTCTGTTTCGATTTTGAATACCATTTTAATGAAACTCATTTTTAGAGGATACCAATCTTTTAGGCCATTTGAATTTCTCATTTGATTAATTTCCAATGGATTTTTAAATGCCTTAAGAATCCTAAATTTACATGTGAACCCTATTTTATTACCTCGCTTTGTCCAAATCTCCTCTTCTTTTGCATTTTCTAAGACTTCTACCAGATATTTTACATGTTTGTAAGGACTGGTACGGTAAATTAACACCTTATCCCCTTTAGATGTTTCCCGATCACATCCATTCCATACATCTTCTTCTGATTCAGAAATATCATCTCCGATATCCATCTCTCCGCTATTAACCCAAAGCCAATAATTAATCATTAATATCACTCCTAACAATCATTTAACTTATTATTTTTAAGACAATCATTTAGAGATTGATTTCTCCAAAATGTTCGATTAAAATATCAAAAGAATGAGTACCCAAATACCACATCCCTGCGGCAAATTTCAAGGGTTCAATATCATTTCTTAAACATTCATCTATTAAACAATTCTTAATTTTGGTATATTCTCCATTACAACCTAGTTTTATTGCTAATTTGGCTACCCATGTATCCACAGGGAAAGCATGTTCATAATCATTCATTATAATTCCAGGGTTCATTAGACCAATATCTCGGATAACGAAACTAGCTATTTTGTCCCCAACACTCCTTAGACTAATTAATTCATCATAAATAGTTTGCGTATTTTTGTTCTGTATCGTTGATATAATATAATTGTAAATATTCTTTTTATTGTCGTCTAAAATCAATTTAAGAACATCAAAAACCATCAAAACATCCGCATCATTGTTTAAATAAACATATTTTTTAGAACCTTTTATTTGTCTTTTAGTAGTTAAAATTTTTAAAATAGGATTTTCTACAGCAAGAAGTTTAAATTCAGGATGATTAATACAGTTTCTTACCTTCTTTTCAGATTTAAATTGAATTATTTTTGAACTATCTAAATAATGAGTGTTATCCTTAAGATTTAAGTAGCATTGTTCTATATTTTCCGTATTGATAGAAAGATACTCTTCTAAAGCTTCAATAGTAAAATTAATGTATTGAATGGATAACTCATCGGATCTGCCTCTTGCAAATGAATGGTCAAAAAAGAATTTAAGAGCTTCCCACCAGTTAGTCGAAAGTGATTGTTTATCTAAAGGTACTAAAAATTCATTGGAGTATGTTAAACCTAGTTTTTCAATATTTTTAAATACATTAGTTTTGTTTTTTATCATATTTCCCTACCCCCACTATACTAATTGTATAATTTAGATATTTACTTATAAAGACTTATCATAATAGAATACTTGAGGTTATTATAATGTTAGAAAGAGTCATGGTATTCATTGATGGGGCTAACTTGTTTCATGGTAGTCGAGGTTATGAAGCTGGTTATCAAGTTGACACTTTAAAGCTTGTTGAAGAACTTGTGGGGGATCGAAAGCTAATTAGAGCTTATTATTATGATTCTATTCCAACAGATGATCAAATCAAAATTAATGGCCAAAAAAGCTTCCATAACCTATTAGAATATAATGGGTTTAAAGTAACTGCTCTTCCGCTCAGAACAAGAGGAATTACGTATGAATGTGAAAAATGCGGTCATCAGCATACCCTTCAGAAACACATGGAAAAAGGTGTTGACATAGCTTTAGTCACCGACATGTTATCTTTTGGAATTATGCGTTACTATGACACAGGAATTATGGTATCTGGTGATTTGGATTATTTTAAGGCCATTGAAGAAGTTCAAAGAAAAGGGGTTAAAATAGAGATAGCATACTTCCGAAATGGTGGAATCAGTGGAGAACTAGTCCGTCAAGCTGATAAATTCATTAATTTAGAAGAGATTGCAGAAAAAATACGTAAATAATCAGAAGAGTATACCGGGCAGTCGATGGAGTGTTTTTTGCTCGATTAATGCAACATGTAACCATCACTAGGAGATTAATTCTCACTGCCCGTTGAGTTTTTTTACAGTATAAAAGAAGTTTTTGATTATATATAAATTTAGTGGTAGGCTTTTTACTTAATCTTTTTGAGAATTTTAGAGAATTCTGAATCACTTAAAACTGGTTTAATGCCTTTAAGTGGTACTTTTTCTTTAAGATTAGCGTATTTAATAGCGCCAGGGGTTGGTTCAGCCAAATAAGGTTCTTTCAATTCATAAACTCTTAAGACCCATATTTTAGCTTTTTTACCTTTTAAATAATTTTTTACGTGATCAGATGTCCATATGTAGTTATTTTTTAGTGAACCTACTCTTGAAGATGGTTTTTCTACGATTTTTTCAACATTGGCATAGTATTTGATAGCTGTTTTATCGCCCTGTTTTTCAGGTAAAGAGTATTCTTGGACAAATGGTTGGTATTTTGATTGAAAACCATCCAGATAATTATCTTTATTAGCATAACTTACAGTAGGGTATAAAAGAAAACTTTCTAAACTTGTTCCATAATGACGAATCAAAATAGTCTGTTTCCCTTGTCCTAAAGCTTCAATGGTAGCATTCCATTCTTTGAGGCATTTATTAGTGGAATCCATTCTTTAACCCCTTAATCTTTATTGTTAATAATAGTTTTTAATTCGTCGGAGTATATGTATTTACCTGAGACTGCGACAAATCTCTTGGGAAAAACAGGGGTTTTAAATTTTTCGAAGTTCTCAAATTCAATAACAGTCATATGAGTTCTACCCTTTGAATATTCTTTAAATTCTTTGGGTGTTACTATTAATTTCTTTTTATAACTTTTAACTTCCTCATTACTATCAGGAGAAGTTTTAATATCTTTAATGGCAAGATGAAGGGCAACAGTATCTTCCATTTTATATATTCGTTCCTTTTTGGCAACAAGAAGATATATCAAATTAATTTTGTCCCTGAAACTATGACCTTCTTTTTTAACAATATCTTTAAGGGCTTCAGATGCCTTTCCACCTTCTGTAGATGAATAATCGTGATAATCGGGCACTACAAGAGTAGCTTTAGTAGGGTTTCTCACATCAGATTCCCATAATCTAACATCGAAAATATCAGATTTTTTCAAAAGTCTGCCTAAACGAGCTTTAATATTTGCTTTTATTTCACGTTTTGAAATATTACTTTTAGCAGCGTGTATTAACCGTTTAAGATTTGGTTCAACAGTGAAATAATATTTGCCTGTGGTTTGTTTCATATACCACAATCCATCGAGTCCATCCATTTTTTCAATCGAATCTTCAACATCACCAGGATATAAGAATTTGGGCATGGAAACAGCCAAAGCAATATCTTTAATGTTAGCACCTTTACTATATTCTTTGGTAGAACCTATCAAAGTGTATAAATATATTGTAGAAGCAATACGGACATTAGGGCCAAGATATAAGAGTCCATCCATACTTTGTGCATGAGCATTATTTTCATCATTTATGATATCAGTGCGAATCACACTCTGGAAGTTTCCACGATCAATTCGGTTAGTTAATTCTTGATAAATAGAAGTATCTAGTAAATCGATTATTCCGGGCGTAATTATTAAATCAGGGCCAATATTTTCTCTTTTATGATAAACTTCTTTTATAACGTGAGATAATAACCTTAGTACTCCTCGAGTTTTATTAAATTGGTTGATAGTTGCTATTCTATCATACAATATATCAACGATGACAGGATGGAACGGATAAGCATTTTTTAATTTTTCTATGTAATCATTTGAATGGATTACTTCCGGAAGGTGTGTAAAATTTTTCGAATAGAATTTCAGCATTTCCTCAGATACTTGAGCTGCTAAATTACTATCTACATATTCAAATAATCGATTTTTAACAATTTTGTAGACATCCTCTTTTTTTAAGGGAACTACAAATGCTCCTTCTCGAGCAATAATGGATCTTACACTTTCTTTGAATTCTTCAAGTAATTCAGCTTCTTTTTTGTATGCTGGCTCATCACCTGGTAACGTAACAAACATCATAGCTTTTTCAGTCTTTGCAATGACTTCAGTTATGTTATGTAAGAACGAAATTGTAATTTCCGATAGATTAGTGTCTCCGACCTTAATACCTTCTGAGTCCTTTAAATAATTCACTAATTCATCCATTAATATTAAAACAGGTGTATCGGACTTTTCAATCATTTCAGTAAGTACTTCAGTGGTAGGTCGCTGTAATTTATTATCATAATCTTCCATTAGATCATAGCTGCCTAATTGTTTTCCTATTTCTCCCCAAATGGTTTTTACATCCGATCCAATACCAGTGAGATCTCGGCAGTCAATGGAAACCAATGAAACTTCAGGAACACTATTTAAACCTAAATCATTAAGTATTTCTCTAATTTTTTCATTTTCAGCAGCTTCTGCAGAATTTTTATACAGATGATATAGACCAACTAAAGTGTGGGTTTTACCTCCACCAAAAGTAGTATCAACAACCATTAAAGGTTTGGCTTCACCTGTGCTTACTCTGACTAATGATTCTTTAAAGATCCACTCCAAGTTATGGGTCATGTGAGTTAATTTAAAGAATTGTTGAGGATCCTGATACATTGGATCTGCTTTGCCATCTAAAATTGAGAAGAAACTTACTACAAAAGAATTTTCAGTTATTTTACCTTCTCTGATATTTTTCTGGGGAATTAATTTACCCGATTCTAAAGCTTCTTTTAAAGATAATACCACATGAGCACCCCTAATGGTTTAGTCTTAAACTAAACTCAATTGTTTAATAATTTCGTTTAGATTTATACATTAAATAATTCTATCATCTTCAATTATATTATTTTTTTGTTATCAACTTGATATAACAACTTTTTAACTAATATTACTAATTATTTATTTTTGTATTACAATTTGAATCCCCTACTTATTATTAAAATATTAGGGGTAATTAATAATGGCCCATAGGCTTAATAACCCCATTCCATTATTGATTACAAAAGTATTTAATTGTTAAACATAATCAATATTATGGGGGAATTAGAATAAATAACAAAAATCTTTGTTTAAGTTTAGTTCATGCTGAAAGTGAAACCGAAGTAACATCAGTTCTAGAAAGTGCGGGATATTGGGATAATCCCGAATTATGGCAATTATATGGGGGTATTGAAAATAACTTTGCCACCATTGGAAATCAACAAAGTTCTGCTGACTGTGCTTTGGTGGAGAAAATTATTAACTCTGTTGATGCTGTATTAATGAGGGAATGTCTTGAAAGAGATATTAATCCTGAAGGACCAGATGCTCCTGAAAGTTTAAATGAAGCTTTAATTGATTTTTTTAATATTACTGATGGTAGTTTAGCGAGTATTAATTCTAAACAGCGTGGTAGTTTAGCTGATAATATTAGAATCGTTGCAACTGGGAGTAAAAAAAATCCGTGTTATTCAATCATTGATAAAGGTGAAGGTCAAACACCAAATAAAATCCCTGAAACATTTTTATCCCTCACTGCATCAAACAAAGTTCGTATTCCTTTTGTGCAAGGTAAATTCAATATGGGAGGCACTGGATCATTACTTTTTTGTGGAGATCAACATTTACAGCTAATTGTATCAAAAAGATCACCCAATATTGTTCAAAACGAAGGAAATGATGGATCATCAGATTTATGGGGGTTTACCGTTGTAAGAAGGGAAGAACCTACTGAAAACATGAAGAGTTCCACATACAAATATTTGGCACCTGATAATGAAATTTTAACTATTAATTCTAAAACTTTACCATTACTCACTGGCGATTTTCCTAATGCATATGATAAGCCCTTAGAATGGGGAACTTTTTTAAAGTTATATGAATATCAATTACAGCCTTCAGGTTTAAAATCACTCATTAATTTTGACCTTCTTTATCGATTGTCCCTATTACTCCCAAACATTGCATTACCTGTACGTTTAGAAGAAACCCGGGATTACAAAGGCCAAAATATGTACACAATTCTCTCAGGCCTTAGTGTTCGTTTAGATGATAATCGTGCTAACAATATTGAAGAAGGATTCCCCAGTTCAGATATTCTCAATATTAATGGGCAAGAAATGAAGGCCCATATTCATGTTTTCAAACGAAAAGCCAAAGTTGAAAACTACAAGAAAAAAGAAGGAATTATTTTCACAATAAACGGCCAATCACATGGATATATCTCCAAACAATTTTTTAATAGAAAATCTGTTGGAATGAGCTATTTATCAGATTCAATTTTCATGATAATCGACTGTACTAACTTAAGTGGCGGAGCACGTGAAAAACTCTTCATGAACAGCAGAGATAGGTTACGTGACGGGGCCCTTAAGAAGGAAATTGAAAAAGAATTAGAAAAAATAATTAAAAACCATCCCGGCTTACGAGAACTTAAAGAAAGAAGAAGACAAGAAGAAATAGGAGAAAAGATTAAAGATTCTAAACCCTTAGCGGACATACTGGAAAATGTGATTAAAAAATCAGCCACATTATCCCAACTTTTAGTTAAAGGAGAACGCATTACAGATCCTCATAATTATACGAAAGTAGGAACTAAAGATTCCTTTGAAGGTAAAGAATACCCTACTTTTTTCAAATTGAATAAAAAGAACACTGAAAAAAGACCAAAACATTGTCCTCAAAATCAAAGATTCAGAATTCAATTTGAGACTGACGCAGATAATGATTACTTTACGCGTGATAGTCATCCAGGAGAATTTAAACTAAAACTTGCAGATGAAGATTTTGATTATTCCAATATTAATCTATGGAATGGCATAGCTACTCTTAATTGCGAAATTCCTCCAGAAAAGGAATTAGGTGACATAATTGAATTCACTGCAGAAATAAATGATGTATCTCGAATTGAACCATTTTTAATTCCCTTTTTCGTGAAAGTTGATCCTCCAATGACCTCTAAAACACAGGGTAGTGGTCAAAGACAAAAACCTCCAGGTCAAAAAGGCAATAAAAGGGATCAACCTTCTGGTTTGAACCTACCAAATATTATTCAAGTTGAGAAAAACGATTGGGATGAAAGAGGTTTTGATAAAGAAACTGCTCTAGTAATTAAGGGAACTGATGAGGAAGGATATGACTTCTACGTCAATATAGACAATATTTACTTGGAAACCGAAGTTAAAGCAAGAACAAAAGATGATCCTAAAATTCTTAAATCCCAATATCAATACGGATTAGTCCTAATGGGATTATCATTACTAAATTCTTTAGAAGAAACTCCTGATGATAATGGAAAATCTGTTTTTGATTATATAAAAGAGATCACTAGCGCGATATCCCCTATACTTTTACCAATGATAACATCTCTGGGGGAATTGGAAAATGTTTAACTTTTTTATCAAAAGATACGATTTAGGGTGATAAATTGATAAAAGTTGAAAAAGATTTATACCCTTTGGTTGAAGACTACTTAATTAAAAATAAGTTTTGTTTTGACGAATATGTGGGTAATGAGCTTTATATGGGTTCGGAACGTCAAATGAGAGCTGATGTTTTTGGGATATCAAAAGAAAATGATGAAAAGATCATTTATCTTTTGGAAGGCAAGCACTACTTAAAAGGAAGAGGAAACTTCAGTAAAGTCCTTTGTGAAGCTATTCCACTTTTAGAATTTGCTGATTATGTTTACATATTTGGAATTTCAAAAGAAGAAGATTTTCAATCAGTAAATAAAAAATATTATGAAATATGCCAGTTATTGGGAATAGGTATCATCCTTTTAGATGGAAATGGTAATATTGATGAGATATTAAATCCTAGAAAGAATTCTGTTGAAAATTTAGATAAAAAAGAAATAATATTTAGGATTTTTAATAGAAAGGTTGAAAGATCTCCTATTTCTCATATTATTTTTCAATCCGCGTTTGAATATATTAAATTAAATGAATTAGATAATTGTGCTCAATTTATAGAAGTTTACAATGCATTATTTTCAAAAGAAGATTATAAAGATAGATTGAGAGAAGTTTTAAGTAATAAACACGCTCTTGATGAAACTGGTATGAGAAAAGCTTTTCAAAATGAATTTGGAAATTCACAATCGGTTAAAATTCGAAGAATGAATAGAATATTAGATGATTATATTTGTATTACTCAAAAAGGTTTAAAGAACGTTAAAAAACCAGTATTATTAGATAACTTGTGAGGGAATCAAATGTCATTTGAAGTAAAAAAGTTAAAATCAAATCCCGGCCCTATGGATTACGACGAGTTAATTCATGATATTAATAAAGGTACTTTAAAAATACCTGATTTCCAACGTAATGTTGTATGGAAGCTAGAACAAACCATTGAGCTTTTGGATAGTATTGCAAAAGGATTTCCCGTTGGGACTTTTATTTTTTGGGAAACAAATGAAGTTATGAAATCTCATCGAGAAATAGGGAACCTTGAGCTTACTGAGGTTCCTGAAGGTCATTTTGTTAATTATATTCTCGACGGGCAACAAAGAATAACTTCCCTATATGCATGTCTTAATAAAGCTGAGATCAATGGAAAAAAGTATTCAGTATATTGTGATCTTGATGCTAGTTTTGAGGTGGATTTATTTCATGATAAAGATATTGAACCTTTAGAACCTTACCGTTTTATCAATATTGCTGATATTCTTGGAGAAGACCATCGCAAGATTTATAATAAACTTACTGATGATAGGCAGCTTCGTTTTGATAGTATAAGAGATGCTTTTAGATATTATAAATTTTCAACAATAACCATTAAAGAATGTCCTCTTGATATGGCATGTGAAATTTTTGAACGAATTAATACGACAGGTACAGAATTAGACATTTTTGATATAATGGTCGCCAAAACATGGACTTATGACTTTGATCTTCGAGTGAAATACAAAAATTTTGTGAAAGAACTTCAAAAGAAAGGTTTTGATGGTATAGGTTCATCTGCAATATTACAATCAGTTTCAGGAATATTAAAAGGAGGAATACATCGGAGAGACATATTATCTATTGGAAGAGAAGAGATGAATGAAAATTGGGACCAATGTATTAGGGCCATCCGCCATGCAATTGATTTCATTAGGGATGATATTGGAATAAAAGTATGGAAACTTCTCCCTTATCCCGTAATTATAGCCCCTATAGCTTATTTTTATTATTATAATGAGTTTAAAAACCCAAACATGGATCAAAGTGAAAATTTAAAAAAATTCTTTTGGGGTGTCTGTATTTCACGAGCTTATAGTTTAGGGGGTGACACCCAAATAAAACGAGATATAAAATTTATGGATAAAATTTTGGAACATGAAAATCCGCAGTTCGATTATCATGTTATTTTAGATAAAGAAACCTTGATTGATTGTAAATTATCTCTTGGAGATGCATTCTGTAAAACTGTTTTATGTTATTTAGCATCGAAACGACCGCGCAAATTTGAAAACAATGGATTAGTAAACTTAGAAAATAACAATTTAGCGCGTGCGAATAGCAAACATTATCATCATTTCTTCCCTAAAAGTTATTTAAAAAAAACAGGTCGGGCTGATAACGCAAATTCAGTTGTAAACATTTGTTTAATACCTGCTGATTCAAATCTGAGGATTAGTAATAAAAAACCTTCAGATTACTTAAGCGAAATTGAAAATTGTAAAAAACCTGAAAGATGTAACAAAAAATTAATAGAAACTTTACGATCACATCTGATTTGTGATTATGACGATTTTGGAATATCTGGCGATGATTATGACAAATTTTTAGATGCAAGAGCTCAATTGATATTTGAAGGTTTAATGAAAAGGGTATCTAAATAACTAATCGATATGAAATGTCAATAAATTGTAGAGATCTAAATAAATAAACTGTTTAATGAACTAAATTTATGATTGAATTGATATAACCGTTAACTTAAATTATTCACAGTATTTTTATAAATTTTTTAATTTATTTTTTTTAATCAAATTCCAGTTAATGGTTCCACAATCGCATCTAACAATTGCTGTTTTTTTCTCCTTCTTGACTAAATACATCATACCTTCACATTTTTCGCATTCAAAAACAGAGAATAAATCATGAAAAGCACGGACAACCTCTTTAAAATCATCTGCTAGATAATCTGTGCCAGGATTAAAATGAACGTTAAAGTTAATAATCGGTTCTTCCTGTTCAAATTTGTTGAATATTTCACCTGAATTCTTTTTTAATTCTTTTAATCGCCATCTTTCTTCGGTATTTTTCCAAGAATTTGCAGAATCTATCGCTGTACTTAAAAGATTATTGTATTCGTATTGAGCAGAATCTTTTAATTCTCCAAAGTCATATTTCCCATCATATTTGAATTTAATTTTAGCTTCTAAATTGCCACATACTCTCCTGAAAAATTCTTCTGATCCTCTTCTAAGTTTAGCGGCTGCTGCAGGAACGTCATTCCTTGTAAGGTCTGCTTCAATAAGGCTCCACATATCAGTTTTAGAATTAACTTGTGGTCCTGCATCGATTTTCCAGTCATATAATTCAATGACTCCCTTAGAACTTACAACGTTTTCAATCCTTAGTTGACGCGCCCAAATTTGATCATGTGTAGTAATGATAAACTGTTTCTTATCATAAAAATTTAGAAGCAAACGACATATTTGGCGACGATGAGGTGCATCCACACTCATCATAACATCATCCAGGATTATAAGGTCAATATACCCTTCAGTGAGTTCTTCAGCCAGTGCAAGGTAAAGACAGATCCCCATACTATCCTGATGTCCTTCGCTGTGCAGGGCATGTGGTGGGTGTGTGCCTTCACCATGGAAACTTACCTTAAAGTCAACTCCCGCACCTTCTGATGCAATATGTGCATCAAAATCTTCTTCATCATCTCCATGCAGTTGCAGGTATAACTCCACAAAACGATCCTTAATCTTACCATACAAACCATCCAGAACCTCATCTCTAGACTCGATGAAAGCATCATGGAGTATTTCCGCATTTATCATGGCTTGATGGGCTGCGGATTGTTTTATCAGGTTTTCCTCATAATATTTGAGGTTCTCTTCCAATCGGTTCAGTTTATCCCAGGCAGTTTGCTCCGGGGATGTGGTTTTGTAACATTTTGTTGCCACCGTGAAAATCCGATTGCCTATTTCTTCCAGACCCTTGGCTGGGGGTAATGGTTTTCCCCTATAATTACCAGTATCAATAGCTTTATCAATCCTTAAAAGATTCTCCTCCCAAACCATAATGTGGTAGCTTTCTGTGTCTAATCCTAAGAGGTGACTTGCTTTAATCACTTCTTCAATACTGGATAGCTTATTTTTAACCTGCAAGGATATCTCAGCAGACAAATCCTTCATCCTTTCCAAGTCTTTTTTGACTCCCTGAAGATCTTCCAGTTTACAGGAGAGATGTTTTTCAAGTTCATCCCCGTCCCAGGGAGTATCACATAAGGGGCAGGTATCTCCAGTTAACTTCAAACCCAGCTGGGTTAACAGGAGTCTGTCTTCAGGTTGAGTCTTATCCGATTGTATTTTACTATACAACTTTCCATATTCAGATTGCAGGGTTTCAAATTCATCATTAAAATCAGTACTGGGAAGGTTTTCCAGGTCTTTTTCCAGTAATTCAAGATTAAGACTATTATCTGAATGGATATCAGGAGATTGAATATCCTTTTTAACCATTGATGAATCAAGGATAAATAATGGTTCACCACCAAGTATCTCCCTATTTTCATTGACAAAATTAAGAGTTACATCCTCATCAAAAGTATCAATTTGAACTGTGGAATTTATATGGGATTTTGATGTGTTGAGGTTCCCTGAAGAATTTTGAAACTCATTCCTTAACTGGTTTCGGACTTTAACCAGTTTCCGTCGGGTGTCATCAACTTCATTAAGTTTCAATAGTTTCTGTATTTCCCTTCCTCTGGTCCCACTGTCAGAGGTCACATAGTTAAGTATCTCCCGCCGGGTTAGTACGTGTTGTCCACGAAGAGCTAGTTCTTGAACAGGTTCTAACTCAGGAACATACTCTTCATCACAGATGAGATTACGGGGTTTATCCATGCTTCGTTTAATCTCTATGGAGTCACCATCTTCTAGTAACTTAACAGTGGCCTTAACCCAGCAATCCGAAGGTTCTGCCTGGATATGCTTGGCATGGTCTTTGAGTTTTATTCCTTTGGTCCCGGGTCCTTTCATCCGTGACACATCACCAGTTAAAAGAAAGTCAACTGCATCCACTATGGCACTTTTACCAGAACCATTGGGGCCCGAAATAAGGAAGTTACGACCATTAGGAGAAAGAGATAAGTGCTTAATCCCCCTGAAGTTACAGATTTCCAGTTCCTGGATCCTCACTGGGAGTCACCCCTTAAAATAGAAATTAATAATTTTTCATTAGTTAAGTTACCTTCAGAATTTAATTTTTGAAGTTTTAAGATTAATTCAGATTCAAAATCGTCCCCTTTTTCCAGTTTCTGGAAGGTTTCATTCAGGATCTCTTCTAAGATTGATTTAGGAACTTGATTATCCCCTTTAATTTTACCAACTTCCCCTCTAAAGAATAATATAAATCTAGCTTTAACTAGTATTCATATTTTTGGATTGAATGATTCTGTTACCTTGTTGTGTATTCACTTCATAAAAAATTCACAACCGTTACGGATTTTTGTAAGTCAGACTAATTTACAATGAAAGGTGAGTAATTTATTGTATCTGAAATTTTGGATAGTTCAATGAACTTAAGGAGTTAGTAAACCCTGATGATTTAGATGACCTTCCTGGGGCATCAGATTGGGTAATAAAAATTGGAAAAAAATATAAAGAAATTAATGTAACGCTTGAAACACTCCAACTATCTTTTTAGAAATACTTGAAGACATGTTAACGGCTCTTGTAAACTTGTTAGTTGAAAAGGGATTAATTACTCAAAAGGAATACGAATCCAAGGTCAAGGAAGATTAGAAGGTGTTGAAGGTTTAACACAATACTGAAGAATTAGAAAAATAGGATAATTTAATATCAATAAAATCAGTAATATTAATAACAATTCTTAGTTTATATTTGTGGGAATTAATTGGGGTATTAATAATGACGGGAAAAAATGCAATTAAACTTTTTGAGGATAATAAAATTAGGACTTTTTGGGATGAAAACGAAGAAGAATGGTTCTTTTCGATTATCGATGTTATAGCAGTGTTAACGGATAGTAAAAACCCCAGAAGATATTGGAGTGATTTGAAAAATAAAATGAAATCTGAAGAGGGTAGTGAACTGTACGAAAATATCGTACAGTTGAAAATGCCTGCTGCTGATGGTAAAATGCGATTAACTGACGTAGCTAGCACCAAACAATTATTAAGGTTAATTTAATCCATACCTTCACCTAAAGCTGAACCTTTTAAATTATGGCTAGCTGAAGTAGGTAAAGAAAGGCTTGATGAAATAGATGACCCCGAACTAACAATAGAAAGAGCTATGAACACTTATAAAGCTAAAGGTTATTCAGATGACTGGATTAACCAAAGATTAAAATCAATTGAGATGCGAAAAGAATTAACTGATGAATGGCAGAGATGTGGTGTGAATGAAGGCAGTGAATATGCTTTTTTTAACTAGAAATCACCAACGCATGGTCTGAGATGGATACTAAACAATATAAGAAATTTAAAGGATTAAAAAAAGAGATAATATGAGTAATCTTGAACTAATTTTAACTATGTTAGGTGAGGCATCGACCACAGAGATATCTAAAAATGTTGATCCAAATGGATTTGAAGAAAGTAAAGATATCGCCCAACGTGGAGGAAAGGTTGCAGGAGAGGCTAGAAAGAATATAGAAAAAGAATCTGGTCGACCAGTTATAACAAAGCGTAACGCTAAAACTCCAGAGCTTCTAGATGATAAAAATTAAGTTTTATTCATATTTATTTATCTAATATTTTAATTTTGTTTTATAAATGAAATAGTCTTTATTTAAAAATATACCACATTAAGTTAACAGAATCTCAGAGGTGACATAGTTAAGTATCTCCCGCCGGGTTAAGACATGCTGCCCCCGACTGGCCAGCTCCTCAAAGGTTTCAAAACTTCAACATACTCCTCATCACAAACCAGATCCTTGGGTTTATCCATACTGCGTTGAATCTCAATTAACTTCTCAACATTACTAAGTTTAATTAAGGCCCTAACCCAGCAGTCTCCAGCATCAGCATTGATATGAGGTGCATGGTCTTTAAGTTTGATTCCACTGGTACCGGGACCCATCATCCTGGACACCTGACCAGTAAAGATAAGTCCACTGCATCCTGGTAGCACTCATACCCGAACCATTGGGACCAGAAATCAGGAAATTACGACCTCTAGGAGATAGTTCCAGGTGTTTTATTCCCCGGAAGTTACTAAATTTCCAGTTCATGGATCCTCACTGGGAGCCACCTCTTAAAATAGAAATCAAATGTTTTTCATCTTGGAGTGATCTTTCACTAGCAAACTTACGGAGTTCAAATAGTAATTCAGATTCAAAATCGTCCCCTTTTTCCAGTTTCTCAGAAGGTTTCATTCAGGATCTCTTCTAAGATTGATTTAGGAACTTGATTATCCCCTTTAATTTTACCAACTTCCCCTCTAAAGAATAATATAAATCTAGCTTTAACTAGTATTCATATTTTTTGATTAAGAATATGTTAGGGGTATTTGAATTATTGATCTGAAAAATTTAGGACAAATATATATGATATTTATATAGAAAAGTAATATTATTCGGATAAGTCGAAGATTAAATCATGAAAAAAAGGAAATTCCATGAGAGTGAAAGCCACCCATTTCATTGATACGTCTATTTTAGCCAGTGTAGCACTTGAAGATCATTATGAAACGGAATGCTTAAGATATCTTAAACGAGTTCCCAAAATATACAAGGGGAATATAAGTCTTTTAGTCCTGGGGGAGCTTTACCTATCTCTTTTTGAAAATATAAATGATAACATCAAAAGAACTGGAGCTTTTCAAAATATAAATGGTGTAATTGATCATTTAAATTTAGGATTTGTGACTTTGAAGCTACCCTATTATCTATCCTGCATAGAAAAGATAAAAAAAGCAGATTCTAGATTAGGAATAACCGATTCGAAACTATTAGCAGAAGCCCTAGGTGATGATTGCAATGCATTCATAACCATTGATGAACAAATCCTGAAAAGTAGTAAACTAAATGATTTAATAAAAACAATACATCCGGCTGATATGGTTTAAGATTTATCCATCTTTTCCCTTTGGGCTCGTATAATCTCAGCAGCGGTTTTACCCCTGGCTTCAGGGATAAGATCTTCTTGTCTAATCCGATGTTTGAGACCGAATTCTTTCCTGAGCTTTTTAGTTTCAGCATCCATACTAAACTTTATGATCTTTTTAACATATAATGTTAGTCCACAGGCATTTTCATCCAAGCATTGGGCCGCGAAAATAAACGTCTGACGCAAGATGTGCATCAAACTGTTCCTCATCACTTCCATGCAGGTTTATAGTTCGTCTCATTACGACAGATCATATTAAAATTTTTTTAATCAAATTCTTTAACCGCCAAAATGTCGGGAATAAATGATCAAATACACTTCTCATAATGAATATTTTTTGAACCACCCACTTTAACTAAAAATCCTTTACTAATTAAAAGTTTCAAATCCCTTTGAAGAGTTCTTTTACTAATCCCTGGAACAATCTTAGAATACTCATGAACTTAACCTTACCTTTCTTCATTACATTATTAAATTTCTAGTTCCTGTATCCTCACTTGGAGACACCTCTTAAAATAGAAATCAAATGTTTTTCATCTTGGAGTGATCCTTCACAAGCAAGCTTACGGAGTTCAAATAATAATTCAGATTTATAATCTTCCCCTTTTTCCAGTTTCTGGAAGATTTCATTCAGGATCTCTTCTAAGATTGATTTACGAATTCTGAAAACTTTCTATTTTATTGAAACTGAGACCATCTTTTTTTAAAAAAAATACATTATTATTTAAAAAAATACAATTTATTATACTAGCTCAGAGGAAGTTTATTTCCGTTTAACTAGTATATATTATAGTATATACAATAATGACATGTATCAGTATTATTGATACAATAACTAAATTTTAAAAGGGAATCAAGCATAAAGGAGGTGAAAATACTTGGAAAAAACGAATATATCCCTAAAATTATTACTGGTTATCGCCGGGCTTTTGGTAGTATTATCCATTTCCCCGGTAATGGCTGATGATAGTCTGGCAGATTCTCAGTCTCCCAAATATCAGGGTGACAACCAGAACACCGGACAATCTCCCTATACTGGCCCACAAACCAATCAAACAGAGTGGAATTACACCCTGAACTCCAGTGAAAGCATTGAAATAGCTCCAGCAATTGGCCCAGATGGAACCATTTACTTACCAGTTACTATTAGAACAAATACTCATACCTATTGCGATTTGAAAGCTATAAACTCTGATGGAACCTTAAAATGGAATTACGCCCTTAATAATGGTGCAGGTAGTAACTCAGGTTTTTCAGGAACACCAGCCATAGGGTCAGATGGAACCATATACATTCCAGGATTTGCTGAAAGTAAATGTTTCATGTTGGCTTTAAATTCTGATGGAACCTTGAAGTGGAATTACATCAATGAAGGTTCAACAGGTTGGAATTCTCCAGCCATAGGGTCAGATGGAACCATATTCACTACAGGGTTTTACCAGGGAGAAACTCCAATGGGTTCAAGACAATATGGTATACTTTATGCCATTAATCCAAATGGTACCTCAAAATGGAATTACACCATCACTGAACCAAGTTATGGTATGAGTTGGTCATATGGAGCTCCAGCAATTGGTCCTGATGGAACCATCTACTTTACCGGTGAAATTGGCTACTATGGAATTACTGGCAGGTTATACGCCCTTGATCCCAATGGTACTCTAAAATGGCAAAAAATCATTAACCCCAACCCATCTTATTACACCAATCTCCGTATATCACCAGTGGTAGCTAAAGACGGAAGTATAATCATCACACCCTATTACTACAACTACGTGGACCATACCAATGTGGTTTATGTCTTTAACCCCGATGGAAGCGAAAAATGGAAAACAATCCTCCCCCATACTCTGATAAGAGGATTAGCCCTGGCCAGTGATGGAACCCTATATGTTACAGGATGGTACGAAAATGGAAACAGTATAACTGGAATACTCTACACAATAGGGGCTGATGGTTCTCTGAAATGGAATTATACCACAGAGTATCCCTTGAACTTCAACCCGGTTATTGGCAACGACGGAACCATCTACTTTGGTGAAGGAACACTACCTAACACATTATACGCATTGAACAGAGACGGAACCCTTAAATGGTCATTACCAGTTCAAACAACGACTGCCCCAGTAATCGGAGCTAGCGGAGCACTGTATGTAGGTATTGTTAATGATGGTCTGCTAGGAGACCTTTACAGTCTTCTGACCATCAGGAGTCCATACTCTCCCCAGGATGATCCTGCCAGCAACAACATCAATGACCCATCAAACACCGTAAATGCTGCCAGTAAAACCATAAAAATGCAAGAAACCGGACTACCAATTAATTTGATGGTTCTGGCCATATTAATGGTTTTAGGTGGTTTAATCCAAACAAAAAGGAACTAAATCCATCCTTTTTTTTTATTTTATTGATATTTGTTTTAGACATTAGGAAAAAACCAAAAAGAAATCATCTGTTTTTTAAAAAAAAACGCTCCGAGGGACCCACTATCTCCCGGGAGATTATAGAGTAAATAAAGCCTTTAGAGGTTTGATAGCAAGATAAAAATCAACTTTACAGACAGGCATACTACCATGCCCTGAACTCGTTGATCAAAAGACTCAGGATCTAACAGATTGGCTCTTATATTTCCTGGAAGGATTTTTAACTTCTTTATCTGAAATTAAGAATAGGATAATGCTATTTCCTCAGGTGCACCAAAGAAAATAAAATTAACAGAAAAAATGTTGAAAATCTTAGAATACCTACACTTAAACGGCAGCATCACTAACTCAGAGGTCCATAAACTCTTAAATATCTCTCGCCAGGGAGCCTATAAAGATTTACGGAGCTTAATGGATAAGGGTATTATAGAGAAGAAGGGAGAGAGCCGATCCACCTATTACATCTTAAAGTAGTCAAATGAGTAGTCGTTTTAGTTGTAGAATGTAGTTAAAAGGAGAATGATGAGTCCACTTTATGGAAGGATTAAACATCTTTAAGATAATTATAGAGAATAAATTGTTTTTAATATTAAAATCAGTTTTAAGATGTAATAAAGAAAAAAAGGAATTTTATCAAAATTCTAACTAGTACCCATCAAATTCCAAGGCACCCTCTTCGGATACGCACTAGGTAATTCTTAGTAATTGCAGAAAGCTTTGTCATTAAATACTTTTTAACCAATAAGTATTAATAATAAGACACATTAGTATTATTATCAATCTGATTATATGGGTTGACTTACATAAAAATCATTGGAGATATAAAATGGCACAAATTCATCCAGGATTAAAAACTCCTAAAGAACCCTCCAAAATTGAGGAAAGGGAAATTTCTCCGGAATTTAAAGAGGAACTTCGCAAAGTTCGCAATGAAGTTAAATCAGGGAAATATGTTGTTTATAAGACTTTAGAAGACTTGCGCAAAGATATTTCTAAATAAGCATGCCTTATGATATCTATCTTTCTCTAGATCTTAAGCACACCCTTAAAAAACTGGAGAAAAAGGATAAAAAACACTATCTGAAAGTTGAAAAAAAGATAGAGCAAGTTTTAGAAAATCCTTATCACTATAAACCCCTTAAGGGAGATTTATCTGGAAGTCGTAGAGTACATATTGGTTCTTATGTTTTGATTTATGAAATTAATGAACTAAAAACTTACATTCTCTTTTTGAAATATCAACATCATGATAAAGTTTATTAAAATGAATTAAGGTTTATTATTCCCTTAACGGCCGAATAATAACGGTTTAAGTGATTTAGGATCCATTAAGATTTAAAACAGGTCAAAGATTCAGGGATCAAAAATACAAAGATTAAAAATATTCATGTTGATATAAGTCCTTCTCTAATTTTACCAGTACCAATGTAAAATGAGAATTATTTTCACTCAGAAAAGTCCCTGAAATTACCTTGAAAAATGCAATTATTATTAATAACTTCAACCCTTAACCATAATAATAGAATCCAACACCAGGGGAATTAAATGCCACTTAAATGTCAAGAATGTGGGGAAATACTAAAAAAAGGATTGATTATCTGCCCAGAGTGTGGTAGGAGGGGTGTTTTTGTTAAAGATAAAAATGTGGACACCTACTCTGCCCTACTAGAGAACTTCCCCTCCTGGATGACACCCCGTCCCCAGCAGGAAACCATCCTGAAGAAAATTGCCCAGGGATTAGACCAAGGCTACCATTACATCCTCCTGGATGCTGGTACTGGAATAGGTAAATCTGCCATTGCCGTGACTCTGGCCAATTACTTCTCCTCAGCATATCTGGTGACCATCACCAAACAGCTACAGGACCAGTACCATAATGACTTCAAGTTCCAGGTTTTAAAGGGTAGGAATAACTTTGACTGCATAGAGGGTATGGTTTTCAAGGACACCACCTGTGATGATGGACTCTGCCAGACCGCAGATCTCGTCTGTGACCATGGAATAAGCAGTAAAGGGGAATCAATCTGCTTCTATGACCTGCGGGGCCAACCATGGTACTTTAACAGTGAAGATCCCTGCCATTACTGGCTGCAGAAGGGTAAATCAGTACAGTCCCCTGTCACGTTAATGAATTACTCCTCTTTTTTCCCGGAAATGAATTACATGGATCACTTTGGAGAAAGGGTTCTGGCGGTCTTTGATGAAGTGCATAACATGGAAAACCAGGTCATGGACCAGTTAAGCCTGGAACTATCCAATAAAATCCTGAAAAATGATTTTGATGAATACATTGAAAGATTGATGGAAATTGACCAACTTGATGCCATCCCCCAGTTAAGTGAGGATGATTTAACTGAGGATGTTGATTTCTGGAAAGAACACATTGTCAAATTTAATGATGCCTATAAATCCATACTTAAAGTTCCTGATGTGCCCTTGAAAAAGCGTAAATATGTTCACCGGGCTATTAACCGGTTATCAATGGTTGAAAGTGAGCTGGAGGATCATCCCACTCAGTGGGTGATTGAGGCCAACCGGAATGCAAAGATGGTCACCTTCAAACCAGTAGAGGTCAGTCGTTTTGTTCAAAGGTACCTTTTAAGCCATACTGATTACTGTCTCCTGATGAGTGCCACCATACTCAGTAAGGATCACTTCTGCCAGTGGCATGGAATCAACCCGGAGGATGCATTATATATCCAGGTTAAAAGCCCGTTTAAAATAGAACATAGACCTATTTACCTTCAAACCTCGGGTAGAATGTCCAGTAAATATATTGACCAATCCAAACCCCGTTCCATCTCCACCATTAAAAAGATCCTGGAAAAACACCCGGAAGATAAGGGTTTGATACATACCCACAGTCATAAGCTTGCCACCTATATCAGTGAAAACCTACAGGATCCACGGGTAATCATTTACAGCCCCCACCGTGATTTTAAAAGAAGCCCAAAAAGAGAGGTGGTCATCAGAAAATTCATAGAGTCTGAGGAACCACTGGTACTGGTGGCTCCCAGTGTGGATGAAGGGGTTGATTTGCCGGATGATCTGTGCCGTTTTCAGGTTATCTATAAAATACCCTTCCCCTACCTGGGTGATAAACAGATCATGACCCGGATGAGGAGGGATGGGTACTGGTATGCCTACAAGACTGTGGCCAGTTTAGTCCAGGCTTATGGTCGTGGTATGAGAAATGAAGATGATTACTGTGATACTTACATTCTTGACCAGGATATTTACGGTGTTATGCGTGATAGGTGGCGTAAATGTTTATATTTCATCCCGGAATATTTTGAAGAAGCTATTTTATGAATATTTTATCATTGCCGGTGAATATTGTTAAGTTTATTGAATTTTTACACAAGTAAAAATACCAATCATTTTTCATAACTTTTATATAATAAGTATTATAAAATAACTTTTAAGTAATTATTATAATTAGGAGTTACAAATATGGAAGTAATGAAAAATATTGATAAAAAACAGGACCTATTAAAAAATACACTTCATTCTCCTAAAAAGAGTGAGGATGAAGGCAATATCAGTCCTGAGTATGTTCAAAAAATCAAGAGGATTATGAAAGAAGAACGTATTAAAATAAAGGATATTGATCAGTTTTTTAATGAAGATTAAATATAGGGGTAAAATAAATCTTCTCATTTTTTTTATATGTACAATATTGAAATCACCCCTGAAGTTGCTTCTAAATTAAAGAAGCTCAAGAAGAGGGACATGAAAAGCTTCCACAATGTGATTTCTAAAATAAAGCAAATAGCTATTGTGGTTGAGACCAATCCAGATCATTGTAAAAATCTCAAAAAACCGCTCTCAGACTTCAAACGGGTACACGTCAACAAAGGTTATGTTCTGATATTTCTAATAAATAAAAGGAGCAAAATAATGGTGGTTGTTGATTACGATCACCACGATAATATTTACGATAAAAATTACAGAACTTTTAAATAGTTTTTTTCAATTTAAGCAACTCTCATTATTACAAATCTTTCTTTATGCTTTAATCCTGTTTTAAATACATATATCTCTTCATTTAACATATTATCCACTTTATATTCATACCAATAGGATTGAGAAGTTTTAAGTTTTTTCTGTGATTCCTAAAGATAATCTCTAACTGAAGTTTGAATGGAATTTTTATTAATAAGTTGCCCCCTATTAAAAATATTCAATTAAATCATGATTATTCACTATAATTAAAAGGTAAAACAATGCCATACCTGGTCTGCTATAAATGTGATGTCTACTACGAAGTGAAAACTGAAGAAGAGGAATATGAGTTAACCCACTGCGAGTGTGGTGAAAAACTAATATATTTTGAAAATTTAGAAGATTCATACGGTTATGTGGACAGAGAATCTCTTTATAAGGCTTTAGATGAAGTAGATGATGTATTTGTTGATTTAGAAGAAACCATTGACACTAACCCCCGTGATGTTAACCAGAAACATGAACGGGAAAAATTGGCCAATGGTAAAACTTACACCCAGAAAAAGGCATCTCAATATGAACAAATACAGAATCACGGACAACTACTGATATATGCAGGGGTTATAATTTTTATCATATCCTTCTTGGTATTATTCAGCACACTTAACCTTATTTATGCAATATTAACCCTTGCCGGAGTAATCCTATCATTCTATGGAAATTCACTAATCGCCAAAAGCAAAAAAGAAGGTTACAGCTGGCAAAAAGGGAATGAAGGGGAAAAAATAGTTGCAGATTACCTTAACACATTACCTGAAGATTACTTTGTCTTTAACGATTTGAAGTTACCTGGAAATGGGGGTAACATTGACCACATAGTAGTTGGACCCACCGGTATCTATGTTATTGAAACCAAAAACTACAGTGGAAAGTACCGAATAAAAGGCAACCAGTGGTTATACTATAAAAATGGACATCCCACAGAAATAAAAAATAACCCCGGAACCCAGGTCCGGAAAAACACCAAGGATCTCATTAAATTCCTTAACCAAAAAGATATTTCAACCAATGGTTCCTGGATCACCGGTCTGGTGGCATTGATCTGTCCTGACTTTCGGGTACAGGAGACACCCCAAAACTACAGGGTTCTCATACCCAAGACAGTACCGGAATACATAATGAATGGTAAAAAAGAATCAAACATAGACTTACTGGGAAGAGCTGCCATGGAACTGGAAGAGTATTGTACGGAACTTACAATCAGGAGATAATGGTTGATAGCGTCTTAAAACATAAATTCAATTGGAAAGGGCATATTAAACATTAAAATTTTCACTAATTACCATATCTCTTCCTTACAATAGATAATTAGATTTTCCCTTCTCCAATGCTACTTTTTTACCACTTGGATAAATAATCGGCTCTCCCTCACCTAAATCATCTTCACCTGAAAGTTGTTTACTTATTTCTATTTCTGCCAGCTCTTTCTGGAAGGTCATTAAGGCATGGGTTGTTTTTGATTCCTGGTTGAGGGTGTAAAGTTGTGCACTGCCAATTTTACGTGTGGGTTTAATAATCTGGTAAGTTTCCAGTTCATCCAGTAACGTGTAAAGGGTACGTCTGGAGATTCCAGAAGCTTCAGAGAGATCTTTCTTGGTGTACTCAGACCAGGGATGAGTGATCAATATTTCTATTACCCTAACCCGTGGATAGTCACCCATTATTTCACTTAACATTGTCATCACCACAGTTATGTTTAATTATTAGTCATTCAATGTATATATAATTACCACCATATTTATTATTACATAATAATAGAATATTATGATGATTGATTTTGAGACTAAAATCTTATTCAACTTGCTATGGATGGGATATGTTGGGGGAAGACACACCTCGGAGGATAATGTTATCAAGAATTTTCCTCAAGACGAAAGAAAGAAGGCAAAAAAAGCCTTGAAAAAATGTTATAATAAAGGATATCTCATCTTAAAACCAACACATTATGGTCAGGAAATTATTATCAATCCCCGCATGTTAAAAGATATACGGAAAATGCCAGGAATAATTGAAATGGAAAATAAATATAGAATTTAACACTTTCTTATCCTTAAATATAGTTTTAATAAGTTTCCAGCCCACATAAAGAGATGAATATCACTATCAACTTGAAATGTTAAATAAATATGTTAATGTTGAATTCATAAAAACTATAATGAGTACCAGTAAAAATGCAATTAAAATTGATTTTTCACTTTTGAACATACGCATTGCCTATAAAGTAATTCATTTTTAATTTTCCACTTTAATTTTTAAATTAATCATAATAGCGCCCCCAACTCTTTTAGAAAGGTCTCCATTTCGCCCTAATAATTCTATTTTGTGTTTAATCAACTTTATCATGGTTAATTTATGTAATAAATCCTTTCTGGACTACTACTGTATAAACCATCACTGTAAGGATAGAAAATTTGATGGATGGTGTTAATGTTATAGTACACCTGAAATGCGCTCTTCTTTTTGGAAGTGTATTGAGTTACATCTTCATCGGTGGTGTTATTGGTCAGGGCCAGGGATGCGGGTCGGGAGGTGTGATAGTAATAAATGGGAAACTCCCTGTATTCCAGGTTGGGGTATTTCATTTCCATCATTAACATGGCCTGGTAACAGGCCAGATGGTCGCTGTTACCATCTCCAGTAACTGTGTAGAAAACAGTGTATCCCTGGTTCAGGTAGAGATTTTCCATGGTGGTGAATACCTCTGCAGCAGTTAATGTGCCATCAGAATATCCCTGTATATTATAATCATCACAACCATAAATGGCCATTACTCTTTTAAAGGAATCCTCTCTGATCAATTTTTTAGTGTAGCTGGTTGATGAATTTGCAGGAATATCAATTTTATAATAATTGGTTACATTTAGTAAGGTTGAACCCAGTCCATCACCGGATGCCATGAGTTCAAAATGGATTTTGGTTCCATTAGCCATGAGTTTTCCAATTGTTCCACCGGCACCAATGGTCTCATCATCTGGATGGGGAATAATAAATGCCACTTTCTCTGCCGATGATGAGTTATTAGTCACGTTTTGTGTTCCATTGGTACTGATTTGTGAAGTATTATTGTTGGCTGAAAGTATGGGGAATAATGCAATTAATAAAATGATTGGTATGGTTATAATAAAAATGTGGAATGTTCTTTTCATTTTTTTTATCCCCATTACTCATTATTATTGTCAGCGTTTTTTACTATATCATAAGATGGAATAAGTGTAATTTTAGATGGAATAAATGTAATTTTCATTATTTAAGATATAATAGAATATTTAAAGTATTTATTCCATATTTACGCCCATTCACACCCAATTCTTTCCCGAATTTTTAGAAAAAAAAGATATATTAAAAAATGGTTAAAAATAATATTGAAAACTATACCTTATTTATCAAACTGGGAAGAATAAATGATAGTAATAAAAAAGGGGGAGTGAAAATAAACCAAAATTACAACTTTATCTGGCAAAGAATTGGGGTTTTTCTGGGCCCGATATTATTAACTATTTTTGTATGCTTTAAATTTACTGATCCAGGGTTTACATGGATTGCATTTTTTTATTGGCTTCATTTGCCTTTGATAATGATTCATGAGACCGAAGAGTATGTTTTCCCTGGTGGATTTGTGAAATTTTTTAACACTGAAACAGTTTTAAGCAATGACCCCCCTGAACTGGATTCACCGGTAACACCAGGTTACGGGTTTTTTGTTAATATGTCCATCTGGATTTTGGCAATAATCGGTGGTTTGACTGCAAATATTTTGCCGTGGATAGGTATGGGTTTAATTATTTTCCAGCTTCTTATAAATGGAATTCAGCACACTGTAATTTTCCAGATTAAAAAACAGGGATATAATCCAGGATTATTTACAACATGGTTAGTTATAAATCCATTTTGCGTTGTAACAATATTTTATGCCCTGAAATTCAATGTTTTAACTTCAATGGATTGGATTCTGGCTTTTGCAGTGGGAGTTGGTTATATCCTTATTCTTATGATAAATACAATGAGGTTACGTAAAAAGAAAATTTCTTCATAGTAGAGTTAAACTAAACAAAAATTATGAATGAACCACTCAATCTTAAAGATTAACATAAAAAACAAGGCGAGAATTATACTCCAATTCTTACTAACTATGAATTCATCAACTACCCGAAAGGAAATCCAGGACAGATTCCACGGTGCAATACTGGGCCTGGCAGTGGGGGATTGCCTAGGTGTGCCCCTGGAGTTTACAGATCCAGGATGCTTCCAATTAGTAAATGATATGATAGGCGGAGGACCCTTTAATCTGGACCCGGGCATGTGGACCGATGACACTTCCATGGCCCTTTGTCTGGCAGAAAGCCTCATTGAATCGGGTAAGTTCAACCCAATAGATCAGTTAACCAGATATCTGCACTGGTACCAGGATGGACATTTATCGGTTAAGGGTGAATGCTTTGACATTGGAAACACCACCGTCGAGGCTTTAATGACCTTCCAGGATACTGGCAAACCTTACTCCGGACCAGACCATGAATTTTCTGCAGGCAATGGATCCCTGATGAGACTGGCACCAGTACCACTCTTTTTCATGAAAGACCCCTTGAAGGTTATTAAGATGTCGGCTAAAAGTTCCCGCGCCACCCATAACCATCCCCTGGCTGTGGATGCCTGCGGCTACTATGGAGGATTGATCCACGGTGCTCTACTTGGAAAATCAAAGGATGAACTATTATCCTCAAGATATAGTCCTGTTCCAGGATACTGGGAGGAAAATCCCCTGGCACCAGGGATAGATGATGTGGCAGCTGGTTCATTCAAGGAGAAAGAACCACCAGAGATACGTGGCAGAGGATTTGTAGTTAAATCAATGGAAGCAGCCCTATGGGCTTTTTATAATAGTGAAAATTTCAAAGAGGGTTGTTTACTGGCTGTAAACCTGGGTGAAGATGCAGACACCACCGGAGCAATCTACGGTCAGTTGGCAGGGGCATACTACGCGAAAAGTGGAATTCCCGAAAAATGGATAAAAAGGTTAAAAAAACTGGAACTAATTGAGTCACTCATAGAAAGATTGTTAGAAAGTTCGATTTAAGAATTAATCCTTAAGGTATTAGTCCTTATGGACTATTCTTTAGGTATTTCTAACTTAAGATCCATTTAAAAACAAAAATATATTGCCCTAAACCTTCAAAAAGAATGATATAAATAAAGGTTAGTGGTTTTTTTTGGGAGGGGAAAACATGCAAAGAACGATTTTTATCTATGAAAGTAAATATGGTGCAACTGAAAAGATAGTTAAATATTTAACACCGGTTCTGGGTCCTGCTAACTACTGCACCACAGACAAGTTCAATGATTCCTATAAAGATTTTGACTTTTTTGTAATTGGATCTGGAGTCTATAGTGGTAAATTTGACCCTAAAATATACGATTTTGTTGATAATAATCGGGAGTGGTTAAAAGATAAGCCAGTTGCTCTTTTCTCTGTATCCCTCAGTTTGAAAGATGGAGATGAAAATCTTAAAAATCTTTCTGAAATTATAGGGAGCACTGTCAGTCTAAAAAGCTTGGGTGGTACCTTAACGCTCAGTGCATTGAGTGAAGAAGACTCTCATGCACTGGATGACTTCAGCCAGCAGGTAGGTTTCCCATTAAAGGATATGAATAACTTTAACCTGGAAGAAGTAATCAATTATGCCCTGGAACTTAAAAAAATTAAGGAAAGTTTAGTATCCCCTGCTCCTCAAACCAGAGAGTTCATTGAAGAGTTTTTAACCAGTCACAATACCTGTACCCTCTCCACCAGTTACCAGAACCAGGTAAGATCCACTCCCATAGAATACAACTACTTCAATGGATTCATCTATCTGTTGAGTGAAGGTGGAGAAAAGTTCGCCAATCTACCCTTTAACAACCAGGTCTCGGTGGCAGTTTATGAGGATTACACTGGATTTAAGAACCTTGCTGGTATGCAGATAACCGGTACATCCGAGATAATCCGTGAAGATAGTCCAGAATACGAGGATGTTCTCCAGATGAAAGGATTGAAGATTGATTTTATAAAACGTAATCCTGTGAAAATGAATATGATAAAGATCACCATTATAAAGGTTGAATTTCTTTATTCAGAGTTTAAAAAACTGGGTTATGAAGCAAAACAAATTCAAACTTTTTAAAGATTAAGGTCTAAATTTCACCCACTAATCCTTCTTTAGTTGCTTGATTAACTATTCCTATCTGATTTTTTTTCTCTTCTGAAATCAGTAACTATTTCCAAATTATTATTGTTAGTTCAATTAATAAAATATTCATACCAAAAACGAGTTATATCATTTTGTTTCATTATAATCATTCTATTCACGGTTACTTTTTAATAACTATTTCATTATGCTATTATACTGAAATATAAAGTATTCCTGATAATGGGTTATTCTAAATCATATTTTAAAATTAACATATAAAAAAAGTAGGATAAGGGATTGAATATCACTTTATTGTTTTTTCCGGGTTGCAGCTAATCCACCGAGTACAATGAAGATCGCTAAGGCTAATGGTACTATTGGTGCTCCAGTAGTTTGCATTCCTACAGTGTTTCCAGATGTTGTAGTTGCTGCTTGGACGTTAGATGTTGTTGATTGTGTGTTGTTGGTGTTATTAGTGGGGTCGTTGGGGGAATTAGGTGTATTAATTGCCAGGAGACTGTAACTAGTGGGGTAGGGTGATCCTCCACTATAATTAACTATACCCACATAAAGTGTTCCGTCAGAACCGATTACTGGAGCGGTGTAGGGTATTATGTCAAGTGTCCATTTTTGTGTAATGTTAGGGTTCAATGCATGTAATGTATCATCTCCGAAGTATATGGTTCCATCAGCTCCAATTACGAGATCATAATCAATGGAATCCGTTGTCTGGTTACTCCATTTTTTGGTTCCATTGGGATTGATGGCGTATAAAATACCCCCAGTAGTTCCAATTCCTCCAACATATATAGTTCCGTCCTTTGCTATGGCTGGTGTTGTTTGGAACCAACCATCGGTTATTTCATTGGCTATATATGTCCATTTTAGTGTTCCATTAGGGTTATATGCCAATAACTCAGGAGTAGGGTTGGCGAAGTTGACCCACCCTGCAATGTAGATGGTTCCATCTGTTGCTACTGAAGGAGCTCCATAAAGTATAGTTCCAAAAGGAATGAAGTTATCCCATTTTACTGTTCCATTAGGGTTCATAGCAACTAATTTAACTTGAGTATTTCCCATACCTTGGTTCATAAACAATACGATGAAATAGATGGTTCCATCTGGCCCTATGGCTGGAGAACTTGTAGAATAAGCACCACTTACTACATTTGTGTCAGTGTAGTTCCAGTTCAGTGTTCCGTTAGGGTTCAAAGCATAGTAATTAACATACCAAGCACTACCCTGGGCAAATGTGTCTGAGAAGTAAATGGTTCCGTCTTCCCCAATAGCAGGAGATCCGTACATGTCAACGGATGTTCCGTCATCAATGGTGTAGTTCCATTTTAATGTTCCATCAGGGTTTAAGGCTAAAAAGGTCCCAAAGTATCTTTGATTGCTGGAGAATTGACCCAAAATGTAGATGGTTCCGTCTGAAGTTATAGCAGGAGATCCAACAATTTTACTTACTGTTCCGTAGTTAATGGTGTAATTCCATTTTAGTGTTCCATCCAAGTTCAAAGCAAACAGATTACCCCGAATATTTGAACTATTATAAACTGGCACATATATTGTGCCATCTGGACCTATGGAAGGAGCTTCTGTTATTTGACTCTGTGCATCTCCAATTGTGTAGTTCCATTTGGTACTGTTATTTTGAGGTCCAGTATATTGAGACTGTCCGGTGTTCTGATTATCCGCCTGATATTTAGGATAACCCGAGTCTGATAAACTATCATCAGCGGCCAATACTGGTGATAATGTTAAAAAAACCATACCAACTAAAATAGAAATCGCAATGAGTACTTCAATTTTCTTTGTTTTCGTCTTTTTCACCTCCTTTATGCCCAATATATCAAATAATATTGTTTATTCTTAACAATGTATATAAGCACGAAGTATTTACTAACAAATCGAAACATTTATCGAGTGATTGAGTGATTATTAGATTTTGCTTCTACTTGATTCATCAGGATTATGAATCACCAAAAGAATAGAAACAATTAAATAATAACTTTAGCCCCCTTAGATTTTCTTTTTTGAATAAGAATTATTGGGAATGTGGAAAAACCTTCTCAATCCGGGTAGAGATGGGAAGTAAAGGTGCAGATAAAACTCTAAATAAGGTTAGAAAAGAATTGGAGAAAAAAGGCATGAAATTTATAACATCTGCAGTAACTGTAGAACGAGATGTTGATGCAGATAACTTTGATTCAACAATATCCAATATGGTGGAGTCAATTAAAAATCTTTGATTATTTTAATCTTTTATAAAATTTTTTAGATAATTCTAATCTTTGATAATATTCTATACTGGAAAATAAAAAAAATAAGTTCCAACAGTTTGGCGTGAAACTGTTGAATGTAGATTTAATTCAAATCTTAAGATATACGCTTAACTACCTGCTATTACTGTTGCAGAATCGTCATGACTAGTTGGTTGTCCAACCCATGCCTGACCTGAGTAGTCTGCATCAACCCAGCTGTTACCATTCCAAACCTCAACAGATCTGTGGTTGGATGAGTAGCTGTTTGAGTACTGGACTATTCGTGCTCTGGTACCTGATGAAGTTAACTGACTGTACATAGCATTACTTACATCCCAGCAGTCACCACTGTAACCACTGCTACTGTAGGAACTACTGTAGCTTCGAACTGTTGAAGCATAGGTCTTTTTAGTTGAAGATGAACCTGTGCTGGTACTACTGTCAGTACTGGTACTTTCACCAGCTGCAGCTTGGACTTGTGCCAGGTGTGTGTCCCATGTTTCCATGGCTTTGGTAGTGTCATTACCCACAATTCCGTCAACGATTAAGCCGGATTCAGTCTGGAAATCTCTGACAGCTTTGTCAGTGTTAGCACCGAATTCACCGTCAATATTTCCGGAGTAATATCCGTAATCAGTTAACCATTGCTGGATTTCTTTGACCCTGTCACCATTGGCGCCAAGTTTCATTATCTGTGATTGGTTAGTAGAATTATTAGTTCCCAGGACTTTTGTAGTTGTTTCCCCGAAGGGTTTATTGTTCTGAAGCACATTTTCAGCAGCTTCCAGATCAGTACCGGTAACTCCTATCTGCAAACCATTAGAAGAACTAACATCATTTGAATTTGTATTTTGGTCATCTACAGCTCCCACAATAGGGACTACTGCGATAACCATGCTTAACATGCATAAAATAGCATAGCTAGAATATCGATTAATTATATCGCCTCCACGCCCCGAAAAATTAGATTTTTTTTAAAGGACTTATCTTGACTTACATTAAATGGAAACAACTTGCCTTATAAAGGTATGGAATTTTTAACTTAAAAAGGGAACGTACAGACCCTTTTTTTATATTTAAGACTCATTTTAGGCTTATTGTATCAACTGAGTAGAGATAGTCTGGTTGCGTTGGTATTTTTAGTAAATGAGCACATTTTATAGTTAATTTCCCCTAAATAAGCATATTAGATTCTTTTCTATCGTTGAAATTCCCCCTTTTACGCAGTTTAAAAAGGAATAAATGAGGCGTTATGCTTATAAAAAACGTTAAATCAACGATTTTAACCATAATAAGCCATGATAGGGGTTAATGTAATTTAAGCGATTTTAAGGTCTTTTCTCTTGAAATAAGTTATATTGATATTTTTAAATAATTTTAAGACAATAAAATTCTTATGAATCATTTCTTAAAAATTTATAGCATCCCCAAATCTCCTGTATCGGTCATTACAGTTTAAAACAATCAAATTCTGTAGTGTTCGAGTCATAGCAGTGTAAACCACTGAATCCAGGTTTTTATTACCCCCATTCCAGTGTTCAGGTATTAAAAGAATAACGTTGGGTGATTCCCAACCTTTAAACTGGTGTATTGTACTTATCTTAAGACGTTCATCACTTAGGGAAGAGATTTTTTTATTACGCCATTTGGAACCATTTATGGTAAGGAATATATGGTCAGAAGAGATCCCCTGATTTTCAAAAAATTCCACTAATTCTGTTCCCATCTGATTTTTTGGGAGCAGTATAACAATTTCAGATGGTTTAAAATTCTGTTTAGAATTTATCTGCTCCTGGCTAAAAGTTTTATAGGCTCCATAAACCGGATTAACCCAGTTTTTACCCTGAATATTTTCCCATCTGAAAAAAGAGGATGTATCATTAAAGAGTATGGTTTGATGAGGATCAAATTCAACTGTAGATGATAATCCAAACTCTTCACTAAATTCATTGGCCAGTTGGGAGATTTCTTTGGGCAGACGGTGTACAGTGTCTAGTTCTGCCCACCGCCCACGGAACTGAACATTTTCCATCTTTCCATCAATCCATGATAATTCACGCCCGTATATATTTTGTTTCTCATCACAAACCAGGAAAAGTTCATTCCGGTCATTTAAGAACTTTGATAGGAAGTTATACCATTCCCAGCTGTAATCCTGTCCTTCGTCGATTAGTATGGCATCGTATTTGAATTTTTCAAGGGATTTATTCATAATTGGCTCTTCCTGTACTTTCTTAAGTGCCTCCTCCAGAACTGAAACAATGTCATCGAACCGGGATGGTGTGGGTAGTGAAAATTCATTTATGAGGTCCTTGCAAAATCCATGGAAATGTCTGAAGGTGATGTTGGACCAGTCAAAATTGTAGGGACACTCTTCAATCATTTTTTTAATGAAATACCATAGATTACGATTATAGGTTATCACCAATACTTTTTGATTTCCCATAGCCAGTTTAGCTGCCCGGTGAGCTAGAACCAGTGTTTTACCACTACCTGCAGCACCACGGAGTCTCCGGTGCCCGGGTTTAGGTAAGGTGAGCTGTTTCTGCTGGGTGGTCAGTTCAAGACCGGTTCTCCTATCACGGTGATATGGTGGTTTCAACCATTTTTCCAGTTTAGGCGCCCATTCCGGATTCATGAACCTGTCTTTTCTAAAGTCATAACCGGGTACAACCAGATAAAGACTATCCTCTTCCAAATCATCATATCCTACAACCGTAAGGTAGGGATACTGCTCATAGAGTAACTGTGCAGGGTAACTTTCCATATGGTGTAAGTATATTCCGGTTTTGAAAATTACAAAACTTTTGGGGTAATGGTCTATTTGTTCACTGATTTCAGGCACTAACTCCTGGATTAATTTATTCCGGTAGTAATCCAGCTGCTTTTTATTAGACTCTGGGGAGGTGTTCTGATTAGAATCAACTATTTTATAGATCATGAGCCCTCCTTCAGGATTTAAAAGAACCATATCTGGATGGGATCCATTAAAAAAAGGACGCCAGTAAATTTTCCAGTAATCAGGTAAGTTATCATCTAAAAAATGAATAAATGAACGCTCTCCTTCACTTAAATCTTCATGTAATGTTTCTAATTTTTCCCATGATGGAAATAACCTTTCCTCCAACTTATAACCCCCAAATATTGCTTAGCGCTGTTTTATCAGCATTGTAAGTAATTGTTGTAATAAAATTTCCAGTAAAATTTCTATAAAAAATAATATAACATAACTTTTATATAAAAATTATTACTATAGGTTTATAAATTATTAAAAAAATTTTTTTTTTAAGTATTAGAAAATTATGAAAAAAAGAGATTATAAGCACTATTTAAGGTTTTAGAGAATACTATTTAAGGTTTTAGAGAATATTAAAGCATTAAATGAACTTGATTAAACTTTAAATTCCTCTTGGATAAACTTAATAGATTCTAATTCTGGATCCTCAGACCATGCCCCTATTTCAGTATGGATATTATGATTCCATATTACAATAACTTCACAAAGAGGGTCCAGTTGAATGACAAAAGATTTCTCTGGATTATCTATGTCTTCATATACTGCGTAACTATCCTCACTCTGATAAGTGGTTTGCTGGTAAAATGATAGTTTCAAGAAAACTTCAGGGATTTGTTCCTCCATTAGCTGGTAAAGGTTCCCACCAAAACCTGAATATCTTTCCTGGACTTGATCCAGAGTTTCCTGCTGGAAACCTTCTTTTGAGGTTAATATATTGCCGATCATAATCATTTATTATTTTTCTACTTCTCCAGTTATCAAGATATCTAAATGAAGAGGGACTGTACTCTTATCTAGGTACTTATACAGCAATCGCCCAGCACCTTTAAAAAATAGTATACATTATTTTTAGATCACCCGAGAAAAATTTAATTATTAACAAGGGCATAATATTTATGTGAAAAAGGAAAATTATGAGGGTTGCAGTCCTATGGTGCATCCTAAAAATCAAAATAACAGGGGGAATTTAAAATGAATGAGAAGAAAGGTGTAGATACCATGTTTAATGACATGATTAAGACCATTAAGGAAAAACAGGTGGATCTGGATAATGCCATAGCCGAGTACACTGGAGCACCAGTTAAACCTGCCATGGATGTCATGGAAAACGAGGCAGAAGTGGTGGTCAAAACCGACCTTCCTGGTTTTAAACGTGAAGACATAAAAATCGACCTCACTGAGGACACCCTGGAAATCACCGCAGAATTCTCTAAGGAAACTGAAGAAGAAGGTGAAGAAGAGGGAGTTACTTTCCATAGGAAAGAAAGACGCTTTGGATCAGCTGCCCGGACTTACATTCTACCAGCCAAGGTAAAAATCGATGATGTCACCGCCCAGTTTAAAGACGGTGTCCTGACTGTAACCATGCCCAAACTGGAGAAGAAGGAAACTTTTGAGGTTAAAATAGATTAATTTAACCAATACTTTTTTTAATAACCATATTAATTCCTTTTTTTAGATATTTTTTTATTCAACTCAGTAAATAAGAACAATATTTTTTTAAATTTTTTAACATGAAATTCATTAAAAAAATCTACAAAATATAATTCAAAAAAAATTTTGAAATTAAAATCAAATAAGAAAACAGGTACATAGAAATTCTCTAAATTATGATAAAACCAGCTTATACCAGACTAATACTATTTATATAGGAAGATCGTTAAACTAATAATAATAGAGAATAAAGATCAATTACATATTATCATCGTGTTTTTTATTATAATATTAGATTTATATTCTTCATGGGGGTGGTTATATTAAATCTTATATAGAAAAGCTTCAAAATAGGTTTAAGGAGCTTGAAGAAGAATATCAGAAGGGTGCTATTTCTAAAGTTGATTATCTAAGGCAGCATCATGATTTATCACAGCAGATTAAGGTTTTGCAGGATGAGAAGTTTAAAGATGCTTTTGAATCGTTACAGTATGATGAAATCACAGGCAGTTTCGCAACAAAAACCGAAAAAAAAGAAGATCATAAGGAAGCATTAGGCCAAAAAATAGACAAATCCCCTGTAATCAATGATCCCGTGGAAAATTCCATGGGAACAACAGAAATCAGTACAAAAAATGATGAAACCTCACAGGACAACATTAAACCTGAAGCCAAACCTACACTTCAAATAGATCAATCGAATCTGGAAGCGCCAGTTAATGCCAATGAATCTGCTGAGGATGCATATTACATTGATAAAGATATGGATATTGACAACATTGCAGAAATAGGTAAAAAAACTAAAACACCTGGTTTAGATCATGAAACCCGAGAAGGAGATCTGACCCAACAGATGGAGAAACTTCAGGACGAAAAACTCAAAGCAGCCTTTGCAGCATTCCAATACGACGAAAACACGGGTTTATTCACAACAACAGAAGACATGGAACCCACCAATGGAAACATCTTCAACCAACCTGAAGAACCCCACACAACCAAAAAACTAGAAAAAACCAATAAAGAAACACTATCCCCCAAAACAGACCTCCAAGGTGAAAAACAAAAAACACCAATTGACATAACCCCAGAAACCACCGACACAACCCAAAAAACCACTGGCGCAGCGTCATTATCGATCACAGAAGCTTTCCACGCATACAAGGCCAAAAAATCACTACAAGAAACATCAATCACAATCAAAAATAACCTGGAACCCACTCCTGGAGAAGATACCCCCAAAAAGGATCATATCGAAGATTCTCAGGATAAAAATATTAAATCATTTGTATTTAGTCAAGAGTCAAATATATCTCTTGAAAACGAAAACTCACCAGAAGACTTTGTTGTTGATGAATCAATAATTGAAGAACAAAAAGAACCAGGAAAAATTACAGACTCTGCCAGTGATGAACTAAACTCTACCAGTAGTGAACTAATCACAAATAACATTATACCCGGACCATCAGAACCCGTGGAACCCCAACAAGAATTTAAGGATGATGAACCCAAAAAATATGGACAGCAACTCCTCAAACCCAAAACAGGCCTTATTGTCCCTATGGGAAAAGATGCTGTTCCACTCTCATCTACTAAAATCCATAAAAAAAGTGTAATAGCTTTGGGCATAGATGAGGATCCTAATAAAGAAGAACTCATCAACAGTTTAAATGTTTTCAAAAGAGAGTACAGAAGGGGAAATATATCTAAAAAACAGTATCATCGTCACAAAAAACAATTAAATCGTAAGATCGAGGCTTTGAACACTGCTGATCGAATTAAAAAACTTCAGGGAAAAAAAATTTCAGAAACCCCTCCTGAATCTCAATCTAAGAAGGTTAAATCAGAGCAAAATAATGTGAAGAATAACTTTAATGCCAAAAAAACTAAAACGAAAACAAACATGCCCAAGGGAGAAATTAAAGAACCAGTTAAGACTAAACCAATTAGTAAACCAGCAACATTTGGCGGGAAACTCAAAAACCTAAAATTCAACAATAAATTTAAAGTTGCTATAGGCACCTTATTGATTGCCATCTTAGTAATGAGCACTGCATTGGGATCCTCCATGCTTAATAACCCTTCTGGCGTATCTGATAATCCCATGCAAGTTAATTCCACTGCATTTTCTGTAAAAGTAGGTAACAACACCACTAATACTTCTACAGGAACTGTTTCACCTACTACAAAAACTAGCACCAACTCAAGAAGCAGTTCTCAAAGTCAATCCAGCTCAGATACAGATACAACGAGTGATACAGGAACTGATACAGGAACTGATACTGGTACAAGTACAGGCACTGGCACAGATACAGGCAATGGTACTGTCCCTCCTTGATATCATTTTACTTAAATTCTCCTTTTCATTCCTTTCTCCTTTTTAATTAATAGTTAGCAAAAATGAATATTATTTGGTTCGGTTTAAATAAGAACCCAAATTGAGGAAAATTCTTTAAAATTGAACATTAATTCCCTAAGATTAAATGAATTTCATAGCGAGCATCTTGGGTAAAAAAGATTATCTAAAAAAATAAAAAAAAAGAATATTATTGTATTTTGATGGTATTTACAATGCTGTTCATCAGTGACTGGTCACTACTGAAGTCATTGGGGTCATCTATAAATTGAAGGTAGTAGGCAACCTGCCCATCTTTACCCGTAATCACGTATAATGATTTAGCTTCCTGGTTGGTGCTGGTATCAGTATAGGTAACAATCAACTCGTAGATTTTTAAACCGTTCACTGTTTTTGTGGTTTCACTTAAAATCTGTACTGATGGAATGGTTTTTAGATTGGTTTTTGTACCTTCTTTGGCGGCTTCAACAGTTTCTGTCATATCCTGCTTGCTTACATCCAGAAGAAGACCATCGGGACTGGCCAAAGTACCCAGACTTTGAACAATACTGGTAGAACTATCAATATACTTAACACTTGAATTAGTCCAGTCACTGGGATAATTGAAGGTTAAACCAGACTCTGAAAATGTCTGGGTCAAGGCAGGTGTATTCCCAGTGTTAATATTAAAGGTGGTTGCATCTGGGAAAAATATCCCGGCCAGTACTATGAGGACAATGAGCCCTACACAACAGACACCAACTACACTGATTATCTTAACCAGGGTAGTCTGTTTACCCCACCATCCACCACTTTTAGGTTGGGATGGTGTATCTTCCTTGGGGGGTACATTGTATGAAAATTTCGGTAACTCTGTACCACAATTCTGGCAAAACTCAGCCGAATCCATATTTTCCGTCTTACAATTGGGACAAATCTTTGTCATTTAAATCACCATTTTTCTTTAAAAATTTATAATCATTAACTGAACCATCTACATCTTAAAAACTTATCAAAATCATCCATTTTACGGCTTTAACTAAAATCCCGAGTCCAACACCCCCTGCAAGTCCAGTTAATAAGCGTAAATTATTATTACTCATTCGGTTTCCCATCAACTGAGTAAAACCATCTATAAAAGCAGGTATAATCATTAAAATTGCTAAAATTATCAGGTAAACTGTGTATTCAACATAGACAAAATAAGCTAATATGAAATAGGAAAAAGCACCTATATAAAACCCGGTGCATCGAGCACATACTGGGAAATACCTGCCTTTGATCTTAAATGTTCTTTGAGGAATCCGGTGGCATATTAAATTAAAAGCCTTAAAATTACCTGAAACCACTGCATCCTGTTTCAAAGGAACCCACCCCTATACTGATAAAACAATTGACAGTTCTAATAATAGATTAACCGGATAAAATATAAAATGTTCCATGTGAAACTGAATAAGGCTTCAAATTAACATTATTGATAAACAAGATTTTTTAAAAATTATAATTATTCATGTATTATAACATAGTGAAAGTTTTTTAATCCTATAATATGAACTAGTCAAAAATTAAATACTTATACTTTTAGATATAATAAAATAAATTAGTATATTGTAATATACTTAAATATTGAAGTATATCAGAATGAACTAATTAGATGTGACTATCATGCCAATTTTACCCATGGGGATCCCTCAGGATGTGGATAAATTTTTCTATAACCGGGAAAAAGACCTTAAAAAATTAAAAAATTATATAAATGCCCTGAATTTAGATGTTGCCGAACAGATACTGGTAACTGGCTTTAGGGGTGTTGGTAAAACATACCTTTTAAAGAAGCTGGCCAGTGATCTTCCAGATAATATACTGGTGGCATATGTGGACATTTCACGAATTTATGGTGTGCAGAAGGGTAAGATCACTGAAGAAATGATAATGAAGGAAATATTAACCTCGCTGAATCAATCTCTCAAAAAAAAAGAAAATTACCCCTCTAAACTAAAAAGATCACTTACAACAGCCCTCCATAAAATCAACTGGAAGAAATATGATTTTAAAGAAGCAGGAGGAATTTTAGGGGTTGATATACCTCAGGTTATTGATGATTACGATAAACTAAGCCATTTTACCATGCAGTTTCCTCAAAAATTAGTGGATTCATCATCCGGAAGCCTGAACGGGGTCCTGTTAATAATTGACGAATTCCAACTTATTGGAGAACTGGATAATCCCACTGCATTTTTCTGGATGATCCGCAGCTACACCCAGGAGCAGGATAATGTAACCTACATCTTCACTGGTTCCACATCCAAAACCAGCGATATTGTGGAGATGATTAATGGGAATAATGGAGCCTACGGAGGTCGAATGATCCAGTTCAATGTGGATCCCTTCTCCCCTGATGAAACCCTGAGTTACCTATCAGAAAGGGTACCTGAAATAAATTTCACCAGTGATGGTTTTGCACGTTTCTATCAGTGCACCAGGGGGATACCTGCTTATATCAATAGTTTTTGCAATACACTTTCCGCAGGGGTAGTTTACGATGAAAATATGATTAAGGAAACTTTCTTCGAGAAAATGGATCAGATTATCATCATGTGGATCCGAATTTGGGGAACTCTTAACTCTCACGAGAAGGAGATTCTGATAAATCTTGCTCAATCTGGACCACAAAGGTGGACTGAACTAATGGAAAACACTGATATGTCCAGGGGAACCCTGGCCAAATATCTGGATATCCTTAAAAACAAAGGAATAATCAATATCGAGTCAAAAAATTATAAAATAGGTGATTTAATGCTGGAAACATGGCTCCAACATAGAGAAGAGCTTGATGGTTATTATCCTCCTTAACCTAGATAATTAAATGGTTATCCTTCTTCTTAAATTAAATGTTTATTCTTCCCCTTATATTATGAAAAGGAATCTTAAATTAGTTCACTACTAAATCTAGTAGCAAATCCAGTATAATACCCTATTTTATAAAATTGTTCTCTTATGGATGTTTATTTACAGTTCATACACTTATTTTCCGGAATCCTTAAATAATATGTTACTCTAAGTAACATTAGTTACTGCTAGTAACAATCATTACTCATGGTAACAAACCTTAAACGGGAGGTTAATGTCCCTTGGTAATATCTAACAGAAGGAAACGTGAAAGAGAGAGAAGAACCAATGAAATCATTGATTCTGCTGAAAAATTCTTCTTCAAAAAAGGTTTCACAAAAACCACAATGGACGAGATAGCAGCTGAACTGGAACTAACCAAACCAGCCCTATACCGCTATTTCACCAATAAAGAAGATCTTTTCTTTGCAGTAGTTCATAGAGGCGGCCAGATTTTAAGTAACTTGATGAAGGAAGAGGCTGATTCACGTGATATAGGCCTGGAAAAGATTTTAGCCACAGGGTATGCTTACTGGAAATTCTACAACCAGTACCCTGACTACTGTCGGGTGATGCTGGATGCACGTAACATATACCCTGAATGTTTGAATGCTCCCTATTTTCAGAAAATAAGAGAACATGGTCAGAGTTATCTGGGGATTATGTTTGAGGCCATAGAAGTTGGGAAAAAGGATGGTTCAGTCAGAGATGATATTGACACATTCTTAACAGCTCTCTACTTAGTAGAATCAACAATAGCCATAATAAAAACATCAGAAGCCACAAGTGATGTTTTAAATTTGATAGGGATGACGAAAGCAGATTTCATTGAACATTCACTGGGTTTAATGGGTCATTCCATTCAAAACAGGAATTATTCCGCAGATATTATCATCCCTAAAAATGGGAACCTTCCCTATTCCAAAGATAGTAAAGACTAGAGGTTTTAAAATATGAAAGCTGTAATATTAGACGGTTCAAACGATCAAAACAGCACATTTACCACAGTTAACCCGATAGTTACCTCAAAATTTGAAGAGGAGGGATGGGCTGTGGATAATTATGTTCTGAGGAAAGAGAAAATTGCCACCTGCATAGGCTGTTTTGGATGCTGGTTAAAAACTCCTGGTGTATGTATATTAAAAGATAAGGGTCAAAAGATAGCAAAAAAAGTAATCCAAGCTGATCTTGTGGTAATGTTAACACCCATAACCTTTGGTGGTTATTCTTACCAGTTGAAAAAGATAGTTGATCGTCTCATACCTAATATATTGCCCTTTTTCACCAGGATAGGCGGGGAAATACATCACCAACCCCGTTATGATAAAAATCCGGATATGCTGGTTATTGGTTACCTGCCCCAACCAGATGCTGAATGTGAGGATATTTTCAGCAAACTCATTAAGCGTAATGCCATTAACATGCACTGCCTCCATTACCAGGTTGATATCCTCACCGGTGATGTTGATCTTGGTAAAGTAGCTCAGTTCATAGAGAATGTGAAGGTGCTGGCATGAGTAATCTTAAAAATGTGCTAATTTTAGTGGGAAGCCCTAAAGGAAAAAATAGTGCGTCTAATAATTTTGCATTGTACTTGGAAGATAAATTCCAGGAAAAGGGTATTGAAACTGAAAAGGCATACCTAGTAGAACATCAAAAACCCAAAAGATTAAAGAAACTGGTTGAAAAAGCATTCATTCCAGAATTACTGGTTATTGTTGCTCCTTTATACATTGATAGCATACCTGCTATTACCATTAATTTTATGGAAGAGTGCTATAAAAGCAAAGAAGATTCCCATAACCAGAAATTAATGGCAGTATTTAACTCAGGATTCCCTGAACCGAATCATAATGATTTAGCCATTAGAATGTGTAAAAATTTTGCATCAAAAATGGATATGGAATGGATGGGCGGAATAACCATCGGAATGGGCGCAGCCTTTGAAAGAAGTTCTTTAATCGATGCCGGTGGAATGGCCAGAAACCTTCGAAAAGGTTTGGACGCAGCTGTTGAATCCCTTTCCCATAACAAACCAATGCCATCTGAAGCTGTGCTTACTGCCTCTAAACCGTTACTGCCATTATTTTTAAGTAAATTTTTCATGTGTTACTTTGGTGAATGGCTATGGAAAAGGAAGGTTAAAGATAAAGCTGTGAGAAAAAAGATGCGTTATCGTCCCTATAAATTTCAATAGAACTATTAAATTTCAATAGAACTATTTTAATGGCTATTTATTCATGACCATTATAATACTAGTTATAGTGCCTATGACCCTTTTTTCCACGCGGATGGTTTTGGCCACCGCCACTTTTCATATTTAACTATTGATTCTTTCTTATTTTTTATCCCGGCAATGGATAAGAATGCCATACCCATACTCAATAGTGCACCGAATAGTACCACCAGGTGCAGGCCACTGGTAAGGTCGGCTGCTGCTACCCCATAAAGTTCACTGGCCTGCATCAATTCTGGTGAAATTGTAGAATGCAGGATCAGTCCTGCATAACACACTGCAAAGACCATGCCCAAGTTCCGGGTGGTTGCAAGTATACCCGAGGCCATACCTGCTTTATCAGAGGGTAACTCTGACATAATCGCCTTGTTAATAGGTGACTGGAAGAGTGCTGCCCCCAATCCCAGAAGACCCAGTCTGAAGAAAACATCCCATGCATTTGAGTTCACTGTTAGTTGGGTCATGGAAAGCAGGGCCACTGCTGAGACCACCCCACCCAGGAATGCCGGGAACCTTGAACCGAATTTATCGGATATTATCCCACTTATAGGGGATACAGTCATCATCATGACTGGTGATGCAGTTAAAACCAGGCCAGTAGTGAACTGATCAAGGTGCAAGACCTTCTGCAGGTAGAAGGGCACTGCAAAGAACATCATATACATACATAAGTAGTTAAAGTGCAGGCTGAGGTTGAATGCACTGAACTTCCTGTTTTTGAAGAGTTTCAGGTTTAACACTGGATTCTCAGTCCTGAGTTCCTGGTAAATGAATAGAACCAGGCTGACCAGTGCCATGGATCCAGTGATGATTGCTGTGGTGTAGCTGGCATTTTCCACCATGGTCAGTGTGTACACTGTTAAAAATAGGCAGATGAATTGCAGCACGGTCCCGGGTATGTCCCATTTAACAGTGCTCTTTTGGCTGCGTTTTAAGATCAGGTAACAGAAGGCGAAGTCCAGGATTCCCACTGGCAGGTTCACCAGGAATATGGATCTCCAGCCCAGAAATCCGGACATTATCCCTCCGATGGCGGGACCCAGTGCCAGTCCGGCAGCTATGGCCACAGCATATATTCCAAGGGCCCTTCCCAGTTGGTGGGAGGGGAATGATTTTCTCACCAGGGCCATGGAAACACTGATCATCATAGCAGCTGCCAGGCCCTGCAATCCCCTGAAAATAATCAATGATTCTATTGATGGTGATAAACTACACAGCAGGGATGTTACTACAAACCCGGCCAGACCTGCCAGGTAAACTCGTTCCTGTCCCCAGAAGTCTCCGGCACGTGAGAAAAACAGCACAAATCCCAGGAGGGTGATTAGGTAACTGGTTAGAACCCACTGGGTTGTGGCTAAACCTACTCCAAAGTAGACTGATATGGTGGGTAGGGATACATTGATTATGCTGGCGTTGATAGGAACCATCATGGTTCCCAGAGATAGGGCTAGCAGGATCTGCCATTTCTTGTCGTAACCTGTGATTCTACCATAACCCAGGAGAGAGATTTAAAAAATAGGTAGATAATCCCTTATATCCACTTAGTAATAGCATTTTCACAGTTAAAAAAAACCTGCTAAAAGAATTTAAAAGATTTGATTGCGTTTTGATATTTTTAGAAATATATTTGCCTGTAAATCTCAATTAAAATTACACCTTCATAACAAACTATTAGTACACTATAAATAAGTTGATCATCCTTTATAAAGGTTGTTAAGATCCCCATATTCTCCTCAATCTGTAATATTAATGCTTTTTACAATAAACACATTTTATATTGTAATTGACAATACATTATCATTAATAGGAATATTTTTAATATTTATAAATTTATTATCCTGGTGTAAAAGCAAATGATCCTGGAAAAGTTGTCTTTAAATTCAAAGTTGAAACTCCTGGGCAGGGGTCAGATACTCCCCCACATCCAGACGAGTATATCCCAAGCAACTGATAGTATTCTCATAGCTGGCCCCTGGCTCGATGCTTATTTTGTACGTGAAATCATTGATTCACTAGGTGATCAGAATATAGGGGTTTCTTTCATTGTCCGTATAGAGGATGGTTATGTTATTGATTCAAAAACACTATCAGCGTTGAACTTAGCAAGAAAAAACATCAAAAATTTTCAGGCCAGAACCCTCAAGAACCTCCACTCTAAGATCATCCTCATAGACAAGGATATATTTTACCTGGGCAGCACCAACTGGTACTGGTACAGCTCCATGAATCATTGGAAGTTACGGTAACCGGTAAAACATTCATTCTACCCGAAATCATCTCAGAAATGGATAGTTACTGGGAGAAGGCTACTCCTTTAACTATTGATGACATGAAGGACCACAATGATTTTGAACCAATTAAGAAGGATATTCATTGATTTTCATGGACAAAATGAAATTACTATTTTTATGGAATTACGCGTATGGATGACACTTAAATTGGATATTTTTTAGGGATAACCTAAAAATAAGATACTAAGTAAAATTAAATGAATTTTAGAAATAACTGTATTAAATAGAGTAATAGTCATTAGAGCAATAGTCAAATACCCTTGGAAAGTAATAAATACTATTATGTATTTTATGCTAATCTAACATGATTAATAGTAATAAAAAAATAGTAAAATTTATATCTGCACTAATCAAACTATCTCTTCTAATAATTTAATCTAAAACATTAAACTGATTATAATTAGTAAAGAAAGGTGAATTATAATGTTAGATATCGCTTTTAAAGATTTTAAGGCCAAAAAAGGCCGAGCTGCCATGTGCATCATAGGAGTCATGGTATGTGTTTTACTCATTGGCACCGTGAATCTGGTCTTATATGAAATGGAATCCGGTCTTAAAGGAGACCTGGGAACAGTCAATGGAAAACTATACTTTGAAAAAAACGGAACCAGCTTCCCCCCCTATGCTAGTATCCTCCCTGAAAGTCTGGGAAATGAAGTCCTAACCCGAAGTGAAGTTAACCCGGATAAGAGCACCAAAGCACTCTTTGCACCCATACAGGGAGGTAATGAAACCCGTTACACAATGATAGTTGGCCTTACACCCGGCAAGGAGCAAGCTTTCATTGAAAACACCACTGTAACTGGCAAAAGTTCCCTGGTGGGGGAAAGTGACAATGCAGTTATCCTGGGATCAGAGACTGCAAAAAATTACAATGCCACTGTGGGCAGCACCATAACTGTTCAGGGCAACCAGTATCAGGTTATTGGTATTATGAAACCAGTGGGCACTGGATGGCCACTGACCATTGATAGTTCCATGGTAATGTCCCTGTCCCATGCACAATCTGTCATGGAAATGCCCAGTCTCATATCCACAGTTATCATAATACCCAGTGGATCCATAGACACTGCTGAGACCAGTCTGCAGAATGCATATCCCAGCTACAGTATTTACTCCCAAAATGACACCCAGAAAACACTGGATGATAACCTGAGTCAGATCAGGATATTCATGAACATGATCAGCCTCTTTATATTCGTGGTTTCAGTGATCATAATCATGATCGTTATGATGATGTCAGTTAAGGAGAAAACCAAGGAAATAGGGACCATGAGGGCCATTGGAACCAGGAAAAGATCTATTCTGGCGTTAATAATCTATGAATCACTCATCCTCAGCTTGATTGGTGGTATCATTGGAATCATACTCATGTCCCCCACCTACAACCTGCTGGGCATGTTAATGGGTGCAACTGATGTGAACTTCCTGAGTTTCAATATACCCCTGCCAATAGTCACCCAGGTGTTGGTGATTGTTTTTATCATTGGAACATTCAGCGGACTATTACCTGCCTATCTGGCCACACGTATCAGCCCCATAGATGCTTTAAGATATGAATAAAGATTATCATGAAAAATATATCATTATAAGAAGGTGTGTTAAATATGAAAGGTTTAGTTAAGGGAGAGGAACTCTGGAAAACTTATAAACTGGACAGTACCGAGGTTCACGCCCTAAGAGGATTGAATATAACTGTTGATGAGGGTGAATTTGTATCCATAATGGGCCCATCAGGGTCAGGGAAATCAACCCTCCTCAACATGATTGGGGGTCTGGACACCCCTACCAGTGGAGATCTCTTCATTGGTGGAAAAGAAATATCCTCCCTGAATGATGGAGAACTTACCAAAATGCGGGCGGAAAATATTGGATACATCTTCCAAACCTTCAACCTCCTACCGGCATTAACTGTCCGTGATAATGTAGGGTTCCCCATGAGGAACTTAAGTGGAGATAAGAAGCTGGATAAATCTTCCAGAACTCAAAGGGCAGAAGAGTGTGTGGAGATTGTTGGTCTGGGCCCTCGTATGAATTATCTCCCTGCAAAGCTTTCTGGGGGAGAAAGGCAACGGGTGGCCATTGCCCGTGCCCTGGTTAATAATCCTAAATTTATTTTAGCTGATGAACCCACTGGAAACCTTGATACTGAGGCCACAGAGAACATAATCAATCTCCTACACCAGGTTAATGATGAGGGCACCACTGTGATTATGGTTACTCATGATGTGGATACCACCAAGGGTACACGGGTGATGCGCATCAGGGATGGGGTTATTGAAAGTTAAATTCCACTTTTCTTATTTTTTTATGAGAAATTCCTTTTTTAGAAATAATATAGAAAATCTTGTTTTTTAATTGATATTGTGTAAACGGTTTTTGCATATCACCAATAAATTAATATTATTACAGTTATATTAATTTATATTATGCAGATTTTGTGATCAAAATGTTTTTAAACTTTTTGTGGATGGAGTTATGTTAATGGTAGACACAACATCAATTGACAAAGTTATCCAAAATTTTCCCCAAAAAAACCAAAAATTGCTAAAGGGGGCTTTGAATAAAGGTTATAATAAGGTTACATAATTCTTATACCAACTCTTTATTGTAAAGAAGTAATTATAAATCCTTGCATGGTAAAAATAATAAAGGAAATAACAGAAATTAAGAAATTAGAAGAAAAATAGTTGATATAATGAAAAATTTAAGTTATTAATATTACTTTAAAAAAGAGGATGCAAAGATGAGCCAGTGGAAAGAAGTCAAAAGAGATGAAGAAGAGATGGAAAAACCCACTTTCTGGGAACCAGCAGCCATCGGAGAAACATTACAGGGAAAATATATAGATCTGGAAGAAAATGTTGGCCAGTTCAAGAGCAATCTTTACACATTCAGAACCTTTGAGGGTGAAATGAAGGTGTGGGGTTGCACAGTCCTGGATGAATTAATGAAGAAAGTGGACATGGGTAATGAAGTCCGCATAACCTTCAATGGCAAACAACCATCCAAGAGTGGTAAAAATCCCTGGAAAGACTTTAAAGTGGAATACAAAGAATAATAATTATGAAAGCCCCTGTTGAATATTAAATTTCCACTAAACTTCTTATCCGCCTATACTATAAATTAAATATAGACAAATAAGTGATTATGTCGACTATGATTTTCACCATCGGCCATAGCAACCACCCCTTCTCCCGCTTCATGGAACTAATCCAGAAACATGATATTCAGATGGTGGTGGATGTACGAACCAGGCCTTACAGTAAATACACGCCCTACTTCAGTAAAAAACCCCTGGAAGAAGGATTAAAAGAATACAAGATAAAGTACGTTTATCTTGGAAATAAGATTGGTGGAAAACCAGATGATGCTAAGTTCTACCATGATGGCGAACTCCTTTACCACATCATGGAAAAAGATGATAAGTACCAGGAAGGGCTCAAAATCCTCCTGGAACTTGCCAAGGATAATCGGATTGTTATCCTGTGCAGTGAAGAGGATCCTTCCCGTTGTCATCGCCATCACTTAATCAGCCAATCACTACTTAAACATAACTTCCAGATAACCCATATAAGGGGAAATGGTGATCTGGAGAAGGTTAGAAGTGATTACCAGGCCCGTTTATTTTAATAAAAAGGGAATTATTATAAATGAAGAATTATTTTAATTAGGGAAATTATAATAGAATTGTTTTTAAATAGTTTCATATAATATCTTTATTTAAACCTGATTTAAATGCTTAAAAACGTCCTTGAAACCCTGGAAAAAAATAGAATCTTCCGCAGGAAAGTGGAACACATTGAAACCCTCAATGAACGCCAGGCACACTACGGTGAAGTGAAAGATCTACCTTCATCCCTCCAGAAATATCTTCAGGACAGTCATATCCAACTTTACCAGCACCAGGTTGAAGCCACCGAGCTTATCCGGAATGGTGAAAACGTTCTCATAACCACTCCCACCGCTTCAGGCAAAACCCTTGCCTTTAACCTGGCCATTGTTGAAACTTTAAGCCGGGATGAAGAGGCAACTGCCCTTTATATTTACCCTGCCAAGGCACTGGCCAATGACCAGCTTAATGTTTTAAAACATTTAGAATCATCATGTGGATTGGATTTCAAACCCAACATTTATGATGGTGACACACCCCGGAATATCCGGCCCTGGATCAAGGAAAATTCACGTTTAATCCTCACTAACCCCTACATGTTACACCTTATAATGGGGTGGCATCACCAGTGGTCACGTTTTTACAAAAACCTGAAGTATGTGGTGATTGATGAGGCTCACCATTACCGTGGTGTTTTCGGATCCAATGTAGCCTTCCTAATCCGCAGATTAAGACGGATCTGTAACCATTACGGTAGTTACCCCCAGTTCATTCTATCTTCTGCCACCCTGGCCAACCCTGATGAGTTCAGCCGTAACCTGGTGGGTATGAGTTTCCAGGAGGTTAACCAGGACACTTCCCCCAGTGGAAAGAAGCACTTCGTTCTCTATAATCCCTTTGCCAAGTGGGGGGATCTTTCCACTCACCAGGAGACCAAGAACCTGTTCCAGCTAATGGTCACCAACGATCTACAGACTTTATGTTTCACTGTCAGCCGTAAAATGGCAGAGATCATTGCCATGTGGACCAAAAAGGAGCTGAACCAAACAAGGCCCGACCTGGTGAACCGTATAACCGCCTACAGGTCTGGTTATCTGGCCGAAGAGAGACGAAAAATAGAGAAGGGACTTAAAACCGGTAGTCTGGTAGGTGTGACCTGTACCAATGCCCTGGAGTTAGGGGTGGATATTGGTAGTCTGGATTGTGTGATTATCAGCGGCTACCCTGGAACCATGATCAGCACCTGGCAGCAGGCAGGACGTGCGGGACGTGCAGAAAACGAGTCCATGGTTATTATGGTGGCTTTTGAAAATGCCCTGGACCAGTACCTAATGAAACACCCTGAATTCCTGTTCCACAAAAGTCATGAGAATGCAGTTATTGACCTTCAGAATAAGAAAATAACACAGGGACACCTTATGTGTGCTGTGAAGGAAATGCCACTAACTGTGGATGATTTTGAGAAATATTTTGAAGCAGATTATGATACTTTGGAGGCAATTCGTCAGGGGGGGCTGGTAAAGGAAACTTTAATTGGGTTAACCTATATTGGGCGTAACGATCCGGCTATGAACATCAGCCTGGATCAGATATCCAGTGACCACTTTAAGGTTTTCCATAATAAACGTTTAATGGAGACCATGGATCGACAGCACGCCTACAGTGAAGCCCATGAAGGAGCAGTACTCATCAACCAGGGTGAAACCTACACCGTGGATAGTTTTGACCTGGCCAAAAGGACCATCAATGTTAAGAAGATGGATGTGGATTACCATACCCAGGCCCTTAAAAACGTGGATGTTTCCATTGAAAAGGAGATTAGCTCCAGAAAGATAGGGAATTTCAGTGTTTCTTTTGGTGAGGTTAAGGTTTCCCAGGATTTCTATAAATACAAGACCATGCTCTACGGGAAAACCCTGTCCACCTATAACCTGGATTTACCACCATTAAAGTATCATACTCGTGGTTTATGGTTCACTGTTCCCGGATTGGTCCAGGATACACTGGAAAATGTTTTCACCAAAAAAGATGCCTACGCCGGCAGCCTCCACGGTGCAGAACATGCACTTATATCCATGTTCCCCTTACTGGTACTCTGTGACCGTTTCGATATAGGGGGTTTATCCACCAATTACCATCCTGAAACAGGTAAGGCAACTATTTTCATCTATGATGCCTATGAAGGCGGTATAGGTCTGGCAGAGAAGGCAGTTGAGGTAATGGAGAAACTGGTGGAAGTTACCAGGGATATGGTTAAAAGCTGCCAGTGCCGTAAAGGATGCCCTACCTGTATTTATTCTCCTAAATGTGGAAATGACAACAAACCATTACATAAAAAGGGAACTATTTTCATCTTAGAATCTATTATGAAGATGATGAAGGGTGAAAGTGTGGATTTACCCACTGATATAACCTATGATCATCGGGAAACCATCACTGCACCTTTCAAACATCCAATGGTGGGTGCGGAAGGTTATCAAGAATTTGAAAACCCTGAAAATCTCACCCGTAAGGGTGAATCATTCTATCTCAACGGGAACAACAAAGAAGCTTTGACTTGTTTCCAGAAGGCCCTTAAGATGGATGAAAACAATATTTCAGCCTTGAAGTATCAGGGTATGATCCTGGCAGAACAGGATTCTCATGCCAAGGCCATTGCATCCTTTAAGAAAGTTCTTAAAAAAAGGGAAGATGATGCCGAAGCCCTTTATTATCTGGCAGTTTCACTCCACGAAACTGGTAATTATTCAAATAGTAAAGATGCATCCTGGAAACTCATTGAAAAAAGAGGAGACTGGGATGATGCCTGGCATGTACTGGCCATGGCACTACAGGCACTAGGTGATAAAGAAGGAGCTATAACTGCCTATAGGAAGGCTTTAGCTATTAATCCCTTGAATGAAGATGCTGCGGATAAATTAAATGGTATTTTAGAAGATTGATTACACCTGCTAAAAATGCTATATCGGTGTGAAATAATTATTTAAAGAACATTCATTTTTTAGTTATGGTGAGGGGATTGCCTTTTTCTATTAGATTGAGGGTTATTTCTTCAAACTCATCCCACAAACCTGGTGCTTCCTCTTTAAAACGTTTTGAACGTGGCAGTGAAGATAATTTAACTCCACTGGAAGCATAGGTACTGTTGTATTCCCGGTCTTTACTATCCAGATCTATTAATTTAGAATAAATAGATTTAAGAAGTTCCAGACAGTTATTAAAAGAGGATATGGAGATTATTTCCTTATCACTGAAAGTTATTGCCAGTAATGATGCCTGGTTCCTCCACATTATCTCATTCCATGAGGGCATAGGCATTTTTATAAGTTTATGGGCCAGAAAAATCTTTAGTTCATCCCCCACAACCTCAATTTCATCATCTTTGTTTAATTTATACCAGAAATCTTTAAGTAATTCCATATTTTTATCATTTTCAAGGGAAATTAACGTTCTAGTAGAGTTTATTTTCCTTCTCTTTGACCTTCTATCCCTTCGTAAGTTACTTATCTCACTAGAGGCCAATCCCATAATCACTCCTAAAATAGTGGAAATTATGGGAATATATCCTGTAATATTTAACGTAAAATCAGCTCCGTAAATTTTTTTAAAATAATACCAAAAAAAGCGAGTTATATTTGCCATAAAATTAGTACATTATTATATTGATTTTTGGCACTATTAAAATGATCTATTAACTCAAATTTAATGTATTCCAAAACATTACTGACAATTTTACATTTAAGTCTCAGATTATATCAGTATAATTATTTTGTCAAAAATTTCTGGTATCTGATAACACCGTATTCTAAAATCACTCCTAAAAAAATAATATCCAAAAAATGTTAATTAGGAGAGAATCCCAACTAAATCAATCAGGATTTATTCAAGTTTTACAGGGATCTTTAATTGCCCGATAATTTTAATAACAAATCATTTTAAAAAAATAAACATGAAGATTAAAGGATCCTGTGAAGGAATGAGCTGTGACTGTATTCTGGAAAAAGAAGGGGTGCTCCTTAAATTTAAAGGTTTTTTTGGAGGAGATAAAGGGGAAGAACTTATAAAATACAATGATATTCAAAATATTTCCCTTGCTAAAACTGCAGGATTGGTTTCATCCCCATTACTAATTCTTGAAAGCTACAGTGGAATAAAAAAAGTTGTTATTCTAGGTAAACAATTTAAAACATTCTATGAATTACTGGAAAACAAAATTAATCATAAAATTACTGCAGACACCACACCTGAACCCGTGAATGAATTATTAAATGAATCAATTGATAATTCTCTGGATAAACCTGCAAATAATTCTCTGGAAGAACCAGAAAATGAATCTCAAGATGAACCTGGAAAGGTATCCATTCATTATAAACGAATAGAAGAAGCTAAGAAACTTTTGGATATGGGTGCTATTACTGAGGAAGAGTTCAATTCAATTAAAAAAAAGCATTTGAAAAAATTGTAATCCAAAATCATAGCTATCATGAGTACTAATTCTTATCATAATACAATAAATCCCAATATTGTAAATATTAGAAAGTGCAGAGTCATTTTTAAGTATAAAATTAATTCCTTCCATTTTTTTTATATACAAAATATGGTGAAAGGTTGAATAATGAAAAAGGAATCAGATTATCCTGAGAAAACAGCCGGGTACCACATGGTAACAGAGATTCCGGTTTTCAGTGCAGATGATACCATTGGAGAAATTAAAGAGGTATTAGTGGATAAATCATCCCAGTTCAACAGTCTTGATTACATATATCTCACTGATAAGCTTAACACCCTGGTAGGTGTTATTTCAATTAAAGATCTCCTGGTAACCATGGATAAAACTGTTAAAGCCTCCAATATCATGGCCAGTGATCTGGTAACTGCTGACGTAACCGTTGATCAGGGAAGACTGGTTTACCTGGCACTATCTCATGGTTTGAAGTCAATTCCAGTGGTAAATGAGGAGGGAGGATTCATGGGTGTGGTGCCCTATGATACCATACTTCAGATATTCAACCTGGAAGTGCAAAGTGATGTTTTCAATTTTGGAGGAATTTTCCACCGTATCGGAGATGAATATACTTCCATACATTCATCAGCTGCCCATATGATCCGTTCACGTCTACCCTGGCTTATTATAGGGGTTATTGGAGGTACACTGGCCGCATCATTAATTGCACAGTTTGAAGAGCTTCTGGCCAGTTTCATTGCCTTGGCTAGTTTCATACCAGTGATGGTCTATATGAGTGATGCAGCCGGGGCCCAGACTGAAGCCTTGATAATCCGTAGTATGGCCCTGGACACACATTTAGATGTTCGAAAATATTTAACCAGGGAAATACTGGTTGCCACTGTACTGGCACTAGCATCCGGTGCTTTTGCAGCTTTACTGGCCTACCTCACCCGCCAAAACATCATACTGGGGGTTATTATTTTCCTGGCACTGTTTTTCAGTATCATTGCCTCGGTAACCATCAATACCTTCGCACCCCTGATTTTACGGAAATTTAACTACGATCCAGCACTGGCCACAGGTCCCCTGGCCACCATCTTCAGTGACATTGCTACCCTGGCAATTTACCTAGCAGTGGCCATAACCTTGCTTGGTTGATTCTGATCTCAATAAAATTATTCAATTTTTATTTTTCTATTCTATTTTTTTATCACAAGCAGGAATTTCGGATGGCTGACTGGATAGTTCCTGTACTGACTGAATAGTTCCAGTAAATAATGAAATTAAACCTACTTATTATGAATTATTAGTTTTTGTTAAAAATAATGTTGAAATAAAATTATAATGCCCAAACAATATAATAATGTTAGGAACCCAAAATTATAATGGAGGTGGACTGGATGAATAACCGGGAAACCATCGTTATAATTGGAATATTTTCCTTTACATTAGTCACAGGACTTTTAATGTGTCTAGTGTAACTTAAAATTTTTAATTTTAATGAATAATATAAAATATAACTTTATTTTAATAATGGAATCTAGAATATGGTATAATCCCTTAATTTACCTTAAATAATTTTTTATAGATTTATCTAATTTATTAAGAGTAAAAAGAAATATGTTATAATACTCCCACGCATTGCTTTAATTAAGAATTTCTGTTGTATTAATACATAAAATATTTATTACTTCAAAAATCATTGGTAAATATTATTCTGGAATAAATCCATGGTTAGATGGACGATGAAATTTTTGCATAGTGAGAGTTCATCTTATGAAACTTTTTTTCCAGTGCAGTAAAAAATTCCATCCATTTCATGAAATAGGTTTTCTGGATAGATATTTTCATGTACACTTTTTTTATAAAAAATATTAATTATCAAAAACACTTCTAAAATGATCAGACCATGTATACTAAACCGTTGAAATAGTGGTAGTTTGAAGATTTTTGTTTGAATGATATTTTTCAAGGGTGATTGAGTAAACGAATTATATGAAATAATATTTTTTTTTACAAATTTTTTTGGGGGGATTTATTAATATTATTAATTTATCACCCCACTACATTATGTCTACTTTTTTTGGTACTCCAGTAAATTTATGAAACTATCAAGTCCATCTTTACTGGAATCAATGATATCAATAGCAGACTCAAGTTCATCATCTTTTGATCTCTGGTCAACTATCAATCTGCGGATGATAAACCCCATTATTCCCAGAACAGCCATGAATATTAGAAAATAAAAAATTATCGCGAATATGAACTGTGATTGGGTTAAGTTATTCAGTGTGATGAAGGTTAAGGTGAAAAGAACTAAAAATGCACATGTGAAACAGCTGGCAACCACCAGTAGCAATTTCTGGTCATCATTCTTGTCACGGAATGCAGAATAGGCTGCAATGGAGAGTGAAGATCCGGCCAGGCTGAATACCATGAATTCTGGTATTAAATGAATTATATCCATACTTTAACATCCTTTTATTCTTTATAACACTGTTGATTTAACACTTCTTCTTTGGTTAATGGTTGGGCGAAGGCTAAAATATTCTCAAAAGCTTTATTGTAAATGTTTAATAATTTCAGGTTGCATTTGGTGATTCCCACTGAACCCCTGCTTTCTGTATGTCGGTGTGGCTTTTCAACGTAAAGATGCGTGTTGTTGAATATCATGAAATGTTTGGTGGGTCTTTCTGGTAAAATAAAATATTTAACATTGTTGTAACGATCAAGTAAAGTGTAAATTTCAGTTTTATCCTCACAAAATATATTAGGGCCGGATATGATATGGATTAATCTAAAATTATGGTTAGCTGCATGTTTAACAATTTCTTGAGTGTTTTCACTGAATTCACCTACAATTACCTTGAGTTCTAACTCATCGTTTATTTTTTCTTTGGTTTTTTGATTTTTAAGATCTTCAATAATGTTAAATCTCCAAACCCTTTTTTTATAACGTTCATCACTGTGAAATAGAACTATATCAGCACCATAATGTTCATTACAATGAGGGTTGTGCTTATAAACTAATTTAAACAGGATGAAAACTGCCAGTAAGGATGTGAGACCTATAATGGCCAGTATCCAACTATGGTTTAGCAAAATTATGGATCACCCCACATAAATTCACTTTTAGTGTTATATGTTACACTTGAAGTGTATGTCTTAGTGGTATATAAAATCATGCCCAGTTAAGCAAATTATAACTTATATAAAAAAACTGCCTAAATCAAAAATAACAAAGATAATATTTCATTAATACTCTCATTTATAGTTCAAACATAAGTTATCAGATATTATGATACAAAAACTGTATCATTATAAAATTAGGATATATTTAACCATGTTAGTTTGAATTAAAGATTTTTCAATGCTTCTTTAGCAGCATTTTGTTGAGCTTCCTTCTTGCTCCCCCCAACACCTGTTCCGAAATTTTCACCATCAATCAGGGCAGCTATGGTGAATGTCTTTCTATGGGGTTCTCCCTTTTCTTTGAGTAAATCATAAACTATACAGAATCCCTCTTTATTAGATAATTCATGTAACTCTGATTTATAGTCGTAAAAAAAGATATCTCCATTGTCTATATGAGGTAAAACAGTTTTTGATAGAAATTTTTTAACTGCACCCAGACCTAGATCTAGATACAGTGCCCCAACAAATGCTTCAAATACATCTCCAGTAACTGAATGAAGTTCCCTCCGGGATAATTCTGCACCAGCACCAAGTTTAACATATTTATTCAGACCTATATCCATGGAATAAGTGTAAAGGGCTTTATTACACACATAATTAGCACGCATACGTGTTAATTCGCCTTCGTCTAAATCCATATCACTCTGGTATAAAAACTCAGATACCACCAGATCCAGTACTGCATCACCTAAAAATTCCAATCTTTCATAGCATTCGTTGAGATTATTTTCATAGGAATAGGACTCGTGCAAGAAGGCTATATCATAAAGATGGGTATTTTTTGGGTGTATTGAAAATTTTTCCAGTATTTGCATGTTATCCCCTAACACAATATATGTTCTTACGCTATTTATAGAACAGCCATGTGTAATCAAATTTAACAAGCCGTGGATAGTTTTTATTGAGAAAAATAAAATTAACACTCAATTAATTTACAATAAATTCCAATTTAAGATTTAAATTAAACACCATATCGCCTTTCTCTTTGCTGGTATGATCTTAAAGCCCTTAAAAAGTCTACTTTTCGGAATGCTGGCCAGTAACTATCACAAAAATAGAGTTCAGAGTATGAAGCTTGCCATAATAAAAACCCACTGAACCGTTCTTCCCCACTAGTTCTGATAATCAGGTTAGGATCATCCAACCCTGCAGTGTAAAGGTTTTCATTTACCATTTCTTCATTAATGTTATCAGGGTCCAGTTTCCCTTCTTTAACTTTTTTTGATATCTTTTTAATGGTATCAACTATTTCCAGACGCCCGTCATAACCAATGGCTATATTCAGGAGCATCTTATCATAATTGGCTGTTGATTTCTCAGCGATATTTATGGCCTTTCTCACATCATCAGGTAATAGATCAAGCTGCCCCACCGCTTTTACACGGACTTCATTATGGTGTATCTTCTTATCCTGAGCTATTCCTTCAAAATTTTCTTTAAAAAGGCTCATTAAACCTTCAACCTCTTCTGGTGGTCGGTTGAAGTTCTTACTTGAGAATGCGTATACAGTGACGATCTCGATTCCCAGATCAACACACCATCCTAAAAATTCTTCAAGAGTATTTCTTCCATGTTTATGACCGTCTAAAGTACTCATATTCCTTTGAAACCTTGCATATCTCCGGTTACCATCCATAGTAATGGCTACATGCTTAGGCATATCCTCCAACCGGAGATCCCGGGATATGTACCATTCATAAACTGAATAAAGTGGATCTAAAACAGACATTTCATCTTTCCTTTTTTTCTTATTGAAATCAACTCAATTAATAAATTACATCTTTAACAATAAATGCATGTTGGTATCTATTTTTTAAGATATATAATTAAAATTAGTTCATTGAGTGTAAAAAAATGGCATTTTATCAACTTGTAATAACAGGTATATTAAGTCAGCTAGTTTAATTAAGATGAGAAAAAAATATTGGAAATGAACTTATATTTATGAATACGTGTTATACTGAATTTTTGGTAATATAATTACTCAATCATTCTCCACAATTATCTAATAACAACTCATTTCGTAGAATTTTTCCTTTCAAATTTCTCGCTTTTCCTAATCCTTTTTGTAATTCAAAGCTTGCGTTAAGATGATCTGCCAACAATTCACTAACTAATTTTTCATCAATTTCTTCACTAGATGAATATCCAATAATAGCAAATAATGATTCTTGCCATGCTTTATATTCTTTTGTAGTTTCAAAAACTTTTATTAAGTCCTTATCAACATGATCTATCCATTTTCCATGATTTTCATCGCTCATTTTTTTTACCAACCATTTAGATTTTATTATATTCATTACATATATTTTCTAAACTTATACAATATCCATAAATGGAGTTTCATACAAATATTATTTTATCGCACTTTTGCGATAATATTTTCATTAAATTGTTGTTGATATCTCCAATATCAATGTATATTTAACCATAAGTTCCATCCATTATACTCGTTAAATACTTAGTTATTACCCTCTGGATCAACAATATAAATAATTCTTGAGCAAATTATGATTATACATAGTTATACGCGTTTTTCAGTTGTTAAATACGTTGCAGTAATGTATTTTTAGTATAAATCATCATACTACAAGGCTATAACTCAAAAGAAGCCATACAACACCTTTCCTAATATTAAAAAAGTGAGTAGGTTAATTAAGTTTATTTAAATATGAAAAATAATTTTTGACATATTGGATTTTAGAATTTGTCAAAGTTTTATTTTAAAAATAGTTACTTCGTTATATCAGGGTTTAACGAAGTAAATTTATTATATTTTATATAAAAAATTAATAATAAAATTTTGTATATTGCTAAAACAAAAATCTCCGAAATTAGCTTATTTGCGTTGTTGAGGCTATATGTTCCGGATCATTTTCACTGTTTTCTCATTTTTTTATTTACTGTAAGGTGTTACTATTTTTATTGTCCATAAACAATTGACATATTCCAAGATTTCCTATTATTTGCATTACTTACTTAGCGTGTTATCACCAGAATATGTGCAGTGATTTTTTTTTACTGTGGTTGCTGTAAGAGTTTAGGCTTACTACATATTTTCTACTGGATATTAGAATATCTGATACCAACATTATATAATGGAAATGGATGAATATAAAGATAGGATACACTGGTGTACTTCATGTCTACCTCAAAGATATTCCTGCCAGTGTATCCAACATTCATATTTATTGTTTGATTCTTGGAATTTTTATGGTTTGATTATCAGATTTTCAAATAAAATGAAGTAAATAAGTAATAAACACGGGTTTATTTTAGGATGTTTAAAAAAAATGATGTCCGATATGTCCGTTATATGTCCGTTATATAAAGTATTGTTCAATTACTATTGGTTATGTTCAAGATTAAGAAAGTTCATATTTCCTTCCTTTTTTCTCCCCAATGGCTATAACAAGTTTTTTATCAACTAAATCAGCCAAATACCGCCTGAGTGTTCGTTCATTTATCCCTGGAGAAATACGCAGGAAATCAGACATAGTTAAGGAACCATGCTCCTGCATATAGGATACTGCCTGGATCTGACTACGATTAAGACCTAAACTTATCAGATATTCCTTATCAAATACATTTTTCATCATGTAAACAGAAAATCCCGAGAATTCTTCTTTAAATTCAGGCTCAGGTAATCCTGCATTTTTAAAGGATTTCATTATCTGGTGTATGCCTGATCCATGGACTTCAACCAGGCCCGCCTTGAAAAACATTTCTGCAATCAGGGGATTTCGAGTTGATGAAGGATGGAGTTGTTTGAGTTTTTGAATGGTCATTCCACCGAAGAGTTCGCCCGGGTTAAAGAACCAGATCTTATCATCAAATATCTTAATTTGAGTCTGAATTCCGTATTTGAAATAATCCCTATGGACAATGGAGTTTATAAGAGCTTCACGTATGGCTTTAAGGGGATAATCCCAAACCTCTTCCCGTGTTAATTTACCTTTTATTTCAAATTTCACATTTATAGAATTTTTTATGGCTTCACCCGCTTCTTCAACCTGCTGAAACAGATTACCGGTAACTCGCCTATCAGAAACACTAACTTCATCCTTGAATCTTAACACCCGAACCAGTGCATTGGTGAAATATTTCTGAGGATCCCGACCAAACAGAACAATAGCAGCATTGGTGAGTTTCCCATCAACTAAAAGATTCAATTTAATGAGTATTTCAGATATATCCTCAGGATCATCTATAACCAGTCTACCGTTCTTTACAGCTCTTCGAGTGAATCTTAGAAGAGATTCCTCATCTATTTCATCCAGACTGTAATCATTGGTCAGACCATCCCAGTTACTTCCACGTAAAAAGAAATCCCTTAGTTCATCACCTAATATTCCAGTAGTTGTGATCCCAACTCTTTTATAGTACTTTCCATTGTATGAAATTGGATTGGGACTTTTTCCAACATCTATCCGCAAAATCTTCTTCCCTTCCCAGTCAAAGCAGGAAATGGAAGGGTTAATCCCCATTTTATTAATTATTTTAGTGGTGATGGTGTGAACTGGTTCCTCACTACTATTGAAACCAACAATATTTCGGGTATTGGAAACCCCACAGAACAAGGTACCACCTTGAGTGTTGGAAAATGCGGATACAGTTTTGAATCCATTTTCACCCATAGATTCCCTAAATTCTACTGTGGTTCCTTCCCCTTCTTCTAATATTCTGATAAAATTCATTAAAAAGCTCCAATTTCTTTATATATTATTCAACATCTTATTTATGCTTTTGTTGATATTATAATCTCTTCAAAATTTCTGGGCTTGTGAATAGAAACCCAACTACCAGTGCTAGGTCCAATATATTAATTATGGTCACATTAAAGGAGTATAATGTTTGAGAAATAATAACTAAAGATTTTAAAAAATATGAACCAATCAAAATCCATTGGGTAAATGAGTGAAAAAAAGATATAAAAATAATTAATAACTGAAAAGGAGAAGTGTCTATAAAAATAAAGTTAGAACTAGAGCAAATCAAGTCGTTTCATAATTTTATCCACAGTTTTCCAAGTTCTGATAGTTAAATCCTTACCAAATTCTTTTTCCATCCATTGCATTAGATCAGGTGTTTTACCCCTTGATAAATCAACAATACTAAATATTGCACGGTTGTAAATCCTTAAAACTGTGAAACCTTTATTTTTTGGTTGATATGGAAATTGAAAATCTATTTTTGGCTTGTTTTTTAAAAAAGTGACATTTAATTTGCATTGAGGAGTGTTCTTTAGGTCTTTAAAAGGGTTTTTATTGATTAGGGAATGCAGATCGTCTTTACTGTAAACAATGGCAGTCTTTGTAAAACCCAATTGCTTTAAAAGTGCTTGTTCAATAGTTGTTTCCAGTTCTTCCACGTTTCTGGATCCAGTTTCAAACAGGATGTTACCACTGGAAATTACTGTTTGCACATTCTGATATCCTATATCTTCAAAGACTTCTCGCAACTTTTCATTACGCATATTGGGATTTGAAGGTGTAATCCCACGTAATAACGCCACATAAGTATCCATGTAACATCATTCCTTCCAGTTATATTTATATTCCCTTCATAGATATGGTATATATTACAATCAATTTATATTTGCTTCACCATCCCTACAGAAATAACGTCCTGATGAAGAGTCGTTTAGTCTATATTCTTTCCAAATATTACATTCATTACATTTACAGACCTTTTTAGTGTCAATATCTTTACAAATAGCTTTCCCAGTAGTACAGTAAACTCCTGGAACACGTTCAGCATCAATCCGCATGGGACTATCAAGATCTTGTTGGGTTATCAATAACATAATTTTTTGTTTATCTTTAACACATTGACTTTCTATTTGTACAGCACACTTACTACAAAGACATAAGTTGATGTTTTCCATTGAAAGTTCGATTCTACTCATGTTACCCATTTACCATAAATCGGTGAAAAAGGATGTTATACTGTTAATATAATTATTTAAATTTACAAGTCAGGATTAATGTATATCCCTACCAATAATCATACCTTTTGATTTTTATAAATTGAATTTGAAAAGGCATGAATAATAATTTTGAAATTATTATAGTAAATAAAAAGGGATTATTAATTTTTTTAATTGATTGATTTTTTAAGATGTCAGGAAAATGAAATGTTATTAACTCGATATAAAAAGATTAAAAGATAAATTGGATGTTTTAACCAGATGGTTAATACTATCCCTTTACTTTATCAAATAATACTTATTCTACTACTTCAGCAAAAGCGAAATTTCTTCGGGTTGAATTAACTCGAATTTTAACTTCTTCGCCCACTTTGGCGCCTGAAACAAAAACCACAAAACCTTCAATACGGGCAATTCCGTCTCCGTCCCTACCAGTATCTTCAATCTTCACATCGTATTCTCCGCCTTCTGTAATAGGAGACGAATTTCCTCTATCATTACTGTTACTACTTCCAAACAAACTTATCACTTCCAATTTTTTGCCAATTAGGCAATTCATTATTGATTTTAAGAACATATAAAGTTATTTAAAACCGATTTTTATTTAATTGATTTTCTTCATTAAAATTTTCGCATTTTACTGCTTCAAACAAGTTAAAATATCCCACATCCAGTTGCTGCTTTTTTATTCCCCAAATATCCACTATAATTTTCTTCTTTCAAGTTTTCTTAATAACTGTTTGATAAGTTATACGTTAACTTGAAGATGATCCACTCTTTTGTATGGTGTATAAACAGGTCTCCAGATGTTGGAGTTAACCAGTTTCTCAATATCCTCATCTCGCCCAATTCTAGCAATTCCTTCCTTCACTGCCTGTTTGGCTACAGCAACTGCTATATTTTTACTCACTTGTTGCATCTGAGAAACTTCAGGAAGTAAACGTGCATGAAGATCATCTTTAATCTTAACTGAACGACTTAATTCATCAATGCTAATATCAATCATTCCAGAGGTCACTTTCTCAGCTTCCGAACAAATTATACCCAATCCTAATCCAGGGAAGATAAAAGCATTGTTGCACTGAGCAACAGATATATTTTCACCATTGATAATAACATCATCATAGGGACTTCCTGCGGCAACCAGTGCCATTCCATCTGTCCAGTTAAGTATATCTTCTGGGCTGGCCTCGGCCAGGTTAATGGGATTGGAAAGAGGGAAAATTATGGGCCTCTCTACAGATGAAGCCATTGTTTTTACAACTTCTCTGGAAAAAGCACCCTTTACAGCGGATGTTCCAATGAGAATAGTGGGTTTAACGTTGCGTACTACATCTAAAAGGTTTACATGTCCACTGACCATATCCCAATGATCAATTTCATCATAAGGGCGAGCATAATTCTTTTTAGAAGAATCTAAGTTCGTTCTATCTTCTGTTATCAGTCCTTCACTATCCAGAAGCCAAAAATGAGATCGGGCTTCCTGTGGAGTGAGCCCATCTTTTATCATCCATTCTGATATTTGATTGGCTATTCCACATCCTGCTGTTCCAGCACCAAAAATCACCACTCGATGATCAGATATTTTGGTCCGGGTTAATTTGGATGCATTAATGATTGCGGCCATTGTAACAGCTCCAGTGCCCTGTATATCATCATTGAATGTGCAAATTTTATTTTGGTAATGGTCCAGGTTGCATCTGGCTTTTTCCTTTCCAAAATCCTCCCATTGTAGGAACACGCTTGGAAACTTTTGCTTAATTACTTCAATCACTTTACTTACAAAATGGTCGTATTTATTCCTGCTGATCCTTTTATGGCGCCAGCCAAGGTATAGGGGGTCATTGAGAAGTTTAGTGTTGTTGGTGCCCACATCAATCATGATGGGGAGCATTCTCCTGGGATTAATACCTGCACCAATGGTGTAAATCACTAATTTAGCCACTGAAATCCCGATTCCATTGGCTCCCTGGTCACCTATTCCCAGGATCTGCTCTGAATCCGTCAGAACTATAAGATCAATTACAGGGTTAATCCTATTGTCTAAAATCTCACTAACATTATCGAGGTCTGGATAAGCAATGTAAATTCCACGTGGTCTCCTAAACTCGTTACTGTACTCCTGGATCGCTAACCCTGCTGTGGGAGTGTAAATTATAGGCATCATTTCTTTAATATGGTCGGAAATGAGCCTGAAAAAGAGTGTTTCATTGGTGTTGTAGAGGTTATTAAGAAATATGTTCTTTTGTAAAGTATCAAAGTTTAAGGAGTACTGTCTGTAAGCTCTTAGCAGTTGATCCTCGATGTTTTCCACAGATGGAGGTAGAAGTCCCTTCAAAGAAAATTTTTCCCTTTCTTCATTGCTAAATGCAGTTCCTTTATTAAGCTGGGCTGATTCCAGAAGTTCAATCCCATTAAGGTCTGTTTCAATGTATTTTTCCCCATTTTTAACTCTAAACTCTTTAGATCTAAACAAAGAAACTACCCCCTAAATATGAAAAAAATGTATAAAAATTTGGATGTAAATGGAATATTAAATAAAATTAATCAAATCTTAAAATAATGCAAGTAAAGACAATAAACACACCAAAGGTTTGTATATTTTCTTATGTATATACGCGAAGCTATTATTGGTCGTATTTCTCAAGATATTCCGCGATAGCTATTCTTATATGATGACTAATAGGGCTTCCGCCTTTACGCTTAGCATACTCCCTAAGGTGTTCTAGTTGTGTTTCATCTAATTTTAAACCGATGGGAATTTTTTTAGACATGAGAACATCACACTTGATTTAGTGTATGTAACTCATAGTATATAAAATGTTCTATAATGTTATACTAAATATAACTTTTAAAAACAAATAGGTTTATTCAAGATTTTGATACTACCAGTTGAGAAATCCTCATTCTAATATGCATACTTGATGGTAATCACTTGACCGATAAATTCGGAATAATAAACCACCTATAATAGCAGCTACTGTTAAACTCATGAAAAACAAGTAATAATAAGTTTCCATGTAAAAACCTCTTTTTATATTGAAGAGAAATTGATACTAAAATAGTAAGTGACTCTAATTAAGAAATGGACTCTAATTAATGAAAGCTTGTCCAAACAAAAAGAAAGAAATGTGTGTTTAGAAGTTGTCTATGACTTCTCCTAACAGTTTGATGGATTTTTCTTTGTCTGGAC